>URVO01000008.1 GCA_900551335.1 uncultured Phascolarctobacterium sp. | reverse complement strand
TCCCCAGTACCGGAGCTAAAGGCATTTCGACGAACTATTATACAGGTTTCGCGGTCTTTGACAACGGTGATGCGCAGAAGCTGGCGGCGGCGAAGGCCTTCGTGAAATATATTTATGAAAGTGACTTTATCGATTATTCCAGCGGCAGCATTCCCTGCAGCAAAAAGGTTATCGAGAAGTATGCCGAGGAGCTGACTAATCTGCAGCGCTATATCAAGAATGCAGATACGGCTGTGCGTATTACAGCTGACAATCCCAACTGGGTGGAGGTGCGTGCGGCCTTCTATCCGCAGATTAAGAAGCTGCTGACGGGTGAAAGCACGCCGGAGGAGGCTGCGAAGCTTTTGGACGAAAATTGCAATGCAGCCATCAGGCGTGGGCGTGAGGAAAGCAGCCTGCATAAATAAGCACAACAAATAAGGCTGGCGCTACGCGTTTACGCGAGAAGTCAGCCTTTTGCTGCGTTAAAATGAAAAAGGCTAGACTAGAAATAATTCTCAGATTTTTATGAGTTCTATTGTAATCCTACCAAAAAGAAAATTGCTGTGATATAATGAACAATGTATTTTGTTTTTGTAGACTGCTGATATTAAGATGAAGATTAAAAACTTAAAGATGGTGAACGCTTATGAATAGAATGATGCAAAAGCATAGACTGCTGCCGCTGCTGATTATCGTGATGGGATTTATCGTAGCAGGGAGCATGGCGCTGCTGCTCAGGCACGCTGCGGAGGAGGATGCCCAGGCGAAGCTGGACCTGAACGCGAAGATTTATACAGGCCGCTTGACCGAGAACATCAAAAACGGCATTGATGTTACGAATACGCTGGAGCAGGTGCTGATTAACGGCGACGGCAAGATCAGCGATTTCCCGCGGATTGCCAAGAGTCTGCAGGCCGATTATATCCAAAGCATTCAGCTGGCCCCGGCAGGCATTGTTACAGAGATTTATCCTGCGGAGGGCAACGAAGATGGCCTGGGCAATTTGATTGACCGTGAGGACGCACGCGGCAAAAGCTCTCGCTATGCACGCGACCATGATGTGATTATCACCCAAGGGCCGTTCAACCTGCTGCAGGGCGGCTCCGGTATTGCGGTGCGCAATCCTGTTTACATGGAGCAGGCCAACGGGCAAAAGACCTTTTGGGGTTTCACGATAGTCATTCTGCGTGTGCCGGAGCTTTTTGCCGGCACGTTTGATGCGCTGTCGAAGCTGGGCTATGATTATCGCCTGTTCAAAACTGTTTCGCCGATGGACCCGCGCTTTCAGGAGGTGTATAGCTCCGGCGCAGCGCTGCCGGATAATGCAGCGGCTTATACCTTTGAGGTAGGCGATAGCAAATGGCGGCTGGAGCTGGCCTTGAATAGCGCAGCTGCTCATACACGCAACATTTATCTGCTGCCGGGACTGGTGCTGGTGATTTTCATTTTGCTTGCTGTTGTTACGCATTTCGTCATTAAGCATAACGATTATCTACAGGAGCAGAAGCACAGGCAGGCCTTGGAGGAGGCACTGAGGGCAGCGGAGGCAGCGAATAATGCCAAAACAAAATTCCTGAACAATATGTCGCATGATATCAGGACGCCCATGAACGCTATCATTGGCTTTACGGATATTGCGCTGAGCCAGCAGCCGAAGGCAGAGGTGCGCAGCTGTCTGGAGAAAATCAAGCAAAGCTCCGGCCATCTTATGAGCCTGATTAACGATGTGCTCGATATCAGTCGCATTGAGAGCGGAAAAGTTGAATTTAAGCCGGTACCTGTAAGTATTACCGAGGTCATAGATACGGTTGTTGCTGTTGCCCAGGGCTTTATGGAAAACAGGAATATTGAGCTTGTTATCAATAGAAATTGCCCGTCCAACCCCTATGTCATGGCAGATGCATTGCGCATTCGTGATGTGCTGATTAATATTCTCAGCAATGCCGTGAAGTTTACCAAGGACGGCGGCAAAATCACCTTCACCACTTTTACCAAGCCGGGCAAGGACGAGCGCCATTTCTTTGGCTGCTACCGCATTGCTGATACAGGCGTGGGTATGAGCGAGGAGTTCCAGAGCAAGCTTTTTGATGAATTTACGCAGGAATGCGCTGATGCGCGGACGAACTACAAGGGCACGGGCCTGGGCATGGCGATTACTAAGCGCTATGTGGAGCTGATGGGCGGCACGATTACCGTCGAAAGCAAGCAGGGCGTGGGTACTACGTTTACGGTAGAGCTGCCGCTGGTTTGGACGGACGCAGCTTCAGCTTCGCCGGAGGATAGCGAGCAGCAGCCTAAAGCGGTTTCTCTGAAGGGCGTGCCTGTTCTGCTGGCCGAGGATAACGATTTAAACGCCGAGATTACGACTATGCTGCTGGAGAATGAGGGCATGGTTGTTACGCGAGCTGCTGACGGTGAGCAGGTTGTAGAAATATTCAAGAACGCTCCTGCCGGAGCCTTTGCCGTTATCCTGATGGATATCATGATGCCGAAGCTTGACGGCTATGCTGCGGCGCAGGCCATCCGCACGCTCGCAGGCAGAGCGGACGCCAGGACGATACCGATTATCGCGCTCTCTGCCAACGTTTTTGCTGAGGATATCGAGGCGTCTAAGGCTGCAGGCATGGACGCGCATTTGTCCAAGCCGCTGGAGGTCGGCAAGCTTATCGCGGCCATCAGCCAGCTGTATGGGCGCAGGGAGTAAGGGCTGACCGTGATGAAGGCATAATGAGCTACGCTATGCAAGCTCGTTATGCCTTTTTTGTTTTTTCGTTACTTTTTCTTTACTACACTTTGTGGTAGAATATAATGTAGCTTTTTGTACTAATGCCAGCTTGTACTGGTGATGTTCGGTGATATTTTTAGGAGTTGATGAAGATGGGGTATAAAAAAATATTGGCCGGTGTTTTGGCGGCAGCGCTGCTTGGTGCATTCGTCGTGCATACGGAAACGAATCTTGCTACTCCCGGCAAGGCTGTGGCAGCGGTAGCTGATGCGTCGGCGTGGCAGAGCAATCTGAATGTCAGCCTGAATGAGGCGATGGCTGATGAGCTGCTGCAAAGAACGCAGGCTGGGGTTATGGTTTACGACCTGACCACCGGCGAAACGATTTTCAAATACAATGAGCGTCAGCTGATGCGTCCGGCTTCTTCGTTGAAGCTGCTGACGGCGGTTACGGCGCTGGAAAGGCTGGGGCCGGGCTATAAATTTACGACGAAGCTTGCTTATTCCGGTACGATTACTAATGGTACGCTAAACGGCAATGTGTATTGCATCGGCGGCTTTGACCCCTGCTTTGGCGGCAGTGATATGGTGGCCTTTGCCGAAGGCTTGCGTGCGCTTGGCGTTCGCAGCATTTCCGGCCAGCTTATTGCTGACACTAGCATGATCAGCACGCCGCGATGGGGACAGGGATGGTGCTGGGATGATGTCGATGACAATCCCGTGCTGACTCCATTGATTTACAACAGACAGGACAAGTTCATGCTAGGCCTGCAGCAGGTTCTGCAAAGCTATAATATCACTGCTTCTCCTTTGGTTGGCTATGGGGAAGCACCTGCCGATGTGCAGCTAATTTGCGAAACCTCGCACAGCATGCCGCAGCTGCTGCAAAAAATGCTCAAGGATAGTGATAATCTTTATGCCGAAGCGATGTTCTATAATCTGGCGGCTAGCTACGGTATCCGCTATGCTACTGCAGCGCAGGCCAAGGCGCAGGTGAACAGCTTTATTACGCAGATTGGCCTGCAGCCGGAGAATTATCGTGTGGCAGATGGCTCCGGTTTGTCCGTGTATAATTATCTTTCGCCGGAGCTGGAGGTTGCTGTGCTTAAATATGCCTATCAGCATCCGCCGCTTTATGAACAGCTTTATCCGGCACTGCCCGTTGGCGGCGTAGATGGTACGCTGGATATCCGCCAAAAGAATATCGCTGGCAGGGTACATGCCAAAACCGGCTCGATGACCGGCGTATACGCCTTAGCTGGCTATACGAATGCGTCAAACGGTCATTTGCTGGCGTTCAGCATTATGAACGAGGGTATACTGAGCGAGGTGGCAGCAAGAAGCTTTCAGGATAAGCTGTGCACGCTGTTGTGCACAGTGCAGTAAGCAGGCTGAAAACGCATAGCTTCTGTTTAATTATGCAAAACGCTGATTGACAGAAGCTATTTTCTTTAGTAGAATAAAAAGGTATTGTCATTATTATTCTCTTTTTACTTTGCCACTTTAATGATGTAAAGTGATGAATTTTTATGAAGCGAGGTTATTATGCAGGCACCAATAGAAGAATTACGCAATTTTGTAAATAAAAACAGACAGGAAATGCTTTCCCTCTGGGAAACCCTTGTGAATATGCAGGGCTACTCTCGTGAATTCGAGAAGATTGAACAGGTCTTGGATTTTCTGTACAAAAAATTTGAGTCTGAGGGCATTGCTTGTCACTATCTCGACAGCAAGGGCGGCGTACCTGTGCTGGTGGCAGAGCTGAACAAGGACATGCCGGGTAAGCCGGTGCTGTTGTGCGGCCACTGCGACACTGTTTTCCCCTCCGACAGCTTTCCGGAGAATCCCTTCTATATAGACGAGAAAGGCTTTGCACACGGCCCCGGCGTGCATGATATGAAGGACGGCATTGCGCAGATTGTTTATATCATGGCAGCGCTGAAGCAGCTTGGTTATAAGGACAGACCTGTGAAGGCTGTCATCGTGGGCGATGAGGAAATTGCTCATGCCTACGGCATTACTGACGAGCTGCTGATGCAGGAGGCGAAGGGCAGCCTGTGCGCCTTCAATATGGAGAGTGGCCGTTTGGACAATTGCGTTACCGTAGGCCGTAAGGGCGGTATGGACTGCCATATCACGGTGCATGGCGTGGCTGCGCATGCCGGCAATGATTATATGAAGGGCCGCAATGCGATTATCGAGATGTCGAAGAAGCTGCCGCTGCTGCAGGACCTTTCTATTTTTGATGAAGGCCTGACGGTCAGCGTGGGCGTTATCAAGGGCGGCATGGTGTCGAACGCTGTGCCTGATTACTGCTATGCAGAGCTGGATGTGCGCTATAAAAAGCTGGAGCATATGGATTATATTAAGGAAAAAATCCGCGAGGTGTGCGCACAGACTTATATTGAAGGCACAACGACCGAGGTTGAGTTTGTGGCGCCGATGCCTGCCTTCGAGGAGACGCAGGCGAACCATGACCTTCTGGCTTATGTCAACAGCGTAGCGACGAAGCTTGGCTATGAGGCTATGCAGCCTGTCTATGTCGGCGGCATGTCGGATGCGGCGTACTTCGGCAGCGTGGGCGTACCGACGCTGTGCTCCATGGGCGCTATGGGCAGCGGTGCGCATACGCGTGAGGAGAAGGCGCTGGTTTCCAGCTTCTACGAGCGTTGGCTCATTGTGATGGCTTGCATTATGGAGGTGCAGGCTTTCGCGGATAAATATGCAAAATAATTGAATCAGAGAGGTGTTTAGATGTCTGAAAAACAGGTGAAGGGCTTTAAGGCCCCCAGTCCTATCTTAATTTTGGTTTGCGTTATTATTTTCTGTGCTATCGCCAGCTATGTTATTCCTGCCGGCGTGTATGAGCGCGTGAAGGATGTGCATACGGGCAAAATGGTCGTTGACCCGGCAACCTTCCATTATGTTGCGCAAAAGCCGACAGGCTTTTTGGATTTCTTTACGTCCATCAATAAGGGCTTCAAGGGCGGCATCACGATTATCGCCTTCCTCTTCATGGTGGGCGGCTCGCTGAACATTTTGGCAAAGACGGGCGCTATCGTGGCAGGCCTGAGCACACTGGTAAAGAAGATGCGCAACCACAGCATTCTGCTGATTCCGGTGCTTATGACGACGCTGGCAACGTTCTCTACGCTGGCAGGCTGCAACGAGGAATACTTGGCATTTACGCCGCTCGTAGTGAGCGTGGCGCTGGCGCTGGGCTTTGACTCGCTGACAGCACTCGGTATGCTGTTCTGCTCTGTGGCCGCAGGCTATGGCGCAGGCTGCACGCAGCCGTTCTCCGTCGGCGTGGCCCAGGGCATTGCCGGTGTGCCGATTTTCTCCGGCCTGCCGTACCGCGTGGGCATCTTCTTTGTGCTGCTGGCGATTAACATTGCCTACGTCATGTATCACGCGCATAAGGTAAAGAAGAATCCGGAAAGCAGCCCTGTTTACGAAATCGACAGAGCCAAGACGGATACGATGAACCTTGAGGAGACCGACGAGCTGACCACGCGTCAGGCTATCTGCCTTGCGCTGCTCGGCCTGAACTTCGTCGGTATTATCGTCGGCGTGCTGAAGTTTGACTTCTATATGAACGAGATTTCTGCGCTCTTCATTATCATGGGCGTGCTTTCCGGCGTTATCTGCGGCCTGAAGCCGAACGATATCTGCGATGCCTTCCTCGACGGCTGCAAGGGCATGATGCTGCCCTGCCTGGCTGTGGCAATGTGTAAGGCAGCAACGATTCTGCTGGAGAACGCGAAGGTTATGGATACGATTATCCATGCGCTGGCAGGCATGCTGGACGTGTTCCCGTCCTCCATTATCGCCTTCGGCATGTTCATCATTCAGGACTGCTTCAACCTGCTGGTTCCCTCCAGCTCCGGTCAGGCAGCGATTTCCATGCCGATTATGGCACCACTGGCCGACATTGTGGGCGTAACGCGTCAGACTGCTGTTTTCGCCTTCACCTTTGGCGATGCCTTCACGAACTGCATCACGCCGGCCTCCGGTGCGACGATGTCGTATCTGGCGATGGCGAATGTGCCGTATAAAAAATGGGCACGCTTCGTGCTGCCGCTGATTGGTATCTGGTGGATTGTTGCCTTCTGCTTCCTGACCTATGCGACGGCGATTAACCTTGGTCCGGTGTAAAAAATAAATTGTACTTCAACTCCTAAGGTATATTCTGCTCAGGATATGCTTTGGGAGTTTTTGTTTTTTTATTACAGCTCAGGCAGAGAACAGTGAGGTTCAGATAAAAGTGTTGGAGAAATACTTTCATTTGTAGTATAATTAAAAGAAAAAATGGCTTATGTTATTTGGAAAAAGCTTAGAGAAGGGCATTACTTTATAAACTAGAATCAGCAATTTTAGTGACAAAGGAGCGGATAAGCATGGGCATATATAGAAAAGCGTTACGCTATGGGTTGAAAAAGCGTGCGGAGGCTAGTCAGGGCAGTTTGGCAAGGACTGCTGACAGACTGAAAATTTTAAGTTCAGTGCTGGCAGCAGGCTTTGTTGTGCTGCCATTTTTTTGTGGTGAAGCGTTCGCTGCCGGCAGCATTGTGCGTGTGGATAGCGACAAGAATCTTATGCAGTCCGGCAGAGCAGATATTTATGCAGAGTCGGTGCATGGCGACGTAGGCTTGAACCGTTTTCAGGAGTTCAAGGTGGGGAATCAGGAGCTGGCGAATCTGTATTTTCGGCAGGAGAAGGACAGCACTGCCTTGAATACCCTGGTCAATACGGTGGCGAGCAGGATTGATATTAATGGTACGGTAAACGCCATCCGTGATAACAAGGTCGGCGGCAACCTGTACTTTTTGAGCAAGGACGGCATGGTTGTGGGCGCGAACGGCGTGGTTAACGCCGGTTCGCTGACGGTGCTGGCTGCAGAAAACAAATTTAAGGATGCGGAGGCTGCCAGTGAAGCGTTGAAGAAGCAGGATTGGGAGCTGAGCTCTAAGGGCACTATCGACGTAAGCGGCACGCTCAATACTGCCACCGGCATCGACCTGCGTGCGGCTTATATCAACGTGGCGAAGGGCAATGGCTCGAGCTTTGCACCGCAGCTGCGTACAGGCATGCTTTTTTATACGACGGTGAATACAAATGGTCTGGTCAGCGATGCGGCCGTGAAGGACGGCAGGCTGACGGCAACGGTGGACAGCAGCGGCAATGTTGTGATTGCTGACCCGAACGATAAGGATAATGCTGCGCTTAAGGGCGATGGCAGCATCAAGCTGCAGGCCTCGGCGACGAAGAAGAATGCAGCGCATTTAGATTCGGTTACCTTGCAAAATGCAGTGGAGGCGAAGGTGAACATCGCCGAGGGTGCTAAGCTGGACGCTGCAGGTGATGTGCTGGTGAGCGCGGATGCGACGCATGACAGCGACCGCTATGTGGTCGAGATTCTCGATATTGCGGCCTTCGCCAAGGCCGACGTACAGGTTGACGGCGAGCTGAAGGGACGCAATGTTACCGTTACGGCCAACGCTGTGAACAGTCTGGACAGCAAGAATCTGAAGAGCATTTACGACGGTCTTGACAGAACGGCGGAGGAGATTACCGACGCTATGGGCTATAAGATTACGGTCAACGATGCGCTTGCAGATGCGATTGGCTCGACGCTGGAGGACAGAGGCGTTTTTGGCAAGGGCGGCAAGTATTTTGATACGGTGAATAATGTTATCGAGCAGCTGTATATGCCCTTTGGCTTTGCTGACGCCGAAGCGACGATTAGCGTGGGCAATGCAGGCAAGCTCACTGCGTCCGAGAATATCAATGTGGCAGCGAACAGCACGGCGAGCAACAATTTTAAGGTTGAGATTCAGCCGAAGCTGCAGCAGGGTGACAGCAACAAGCTGAAGTATTTTACCGGCGGCTTTGTTTATGTAGATACGGACAGCACGGCGACGGTGGATATAGATGGCAAGCTGAAGGCAGAGAAGAATCTGGCAGTAACTGCCAAGGCTGTGGATACAAGCATCGGCACGATGGTGGTGAAGCCGCCGCGCATTCTGGATAACGGTCAGGGCGGTGACAGCAAGGACGATGGCTCGTTCTATACCGGCCTGGCGATGGCGATGAACTTTCAGGACAGCGCTGCCGTGGTTAATCTTGGTGCAGCAGACTCAGCAGCTAAGGATAAGAATAATCCGCTTCTCAAGGCCGGCGGTGCGCTCACGGTTAATGCAGTGAATGTGAACACCCTCGCCAGCACTGCTTCCATAACGGTTAAAGAAAATACGC
Source organism: uncultured Phascolarctobacterium sp. (assembly GCA_900551335.1). GTDB lineage: Bacteria > Bacillota > Negativicutes > Acidaminococcales > Acidaminococcaceae > Phascolarctobacterium_A. Next base: position 8,859 of record URVO01000008.1, on the reverse strand, counting down.
CAATCAATACGGCTATCAACATCTCCAGCACGCAGGGCAAGGCTGTTATCAATGACAATGCAGCGCTTGAGGGCGCACAGGTACAGCTGAACAGCAAGCATACGCTCAACAAGCTGAGCGTGACGGCAGACTCTTCGATAGGACCGGAGCTGTCGGGCAGTACGTGGGTGGTCAACACGCCGCAGGCGAAGCATGGTCTGGATGTGCTGCGTAATTTCCTCTCCGGTGTCAACGAAGGACCGAAGGTCAGCGCAGCAGCCGGTCCTAATATCAAGAAGGATAAAAAGACCTGGGACCAATATTTTAATTTTGGTATGAGCTTTGGCTTGGCGCTGGTGGATAACGAGGCGAGGACGAATATCGCTGCAGGTGTGCCGATTACGGCTACAGGCGGCAATCTGGCGCTTACGGCCGCAGTCAGCATTGCTGACTCGCAATTTGCAACGAAGAACCTGCTCAATGCGGCGAACCGCGATGAGCCCTTAGGCGTTAGTGCGGCTATAGGCGTGGAGGATATGCAAAATACGGCAGAGGTGAATGTTGCGGAGGATAGCGGCTCGGAGCTGGCAGCCAGGGGCAATATCAATATTACTGCCAATGTAGATAATTCCTACCAGCGCGTCAATAAGCTGGTGGATGCTGTGAAGTCAGGCTGGGAAAGCTTCTATGATTATTGGTCGAAGGGCAAGCTTGAGGATGATGCTGCTGATGATGCCAAGGCGAAGGTGCAGCAGATCGAGACGATTGTTGCTGATATCCTGACGATAGCCAGCAAAAACTCGGCGGAAAGCTTTGTTAAAGATAAGCAGTTTGCGATGAAATCGAAGGCTGCCATGGAAATACTGACGGAGCTGACAGGCTCGACAGAGCTGAAGAATGCGCTCGAGAATCTGCTCAACGCGTCTAATTATGCGAATATGTATGTTTCTGCTTCGACGGACAAGCCCCTCATGAGCAAGCCTGATATCACAACGATGATTACAGGCACGGTCAGCGTGCAGAATCTGGCGAACAACGCCAGGGTGAATATCGGTGCGCACAAAAAGCTGACGGCCGGGGCAGACGTGGCGCTGGCTGCGTCCGTAACGGAGCAGAACGCCCTGCTGGCAGGCAAATGGCAGTTCATTCCCGATCTTGTCACGAATGATGCAGGCCAAAACGGTCTGGGTGCGTCTGTAGGCGTGCAGAACGCTGCCAATAAGAGTGAGGTACGCGTCAATAATGGCGTAGGCATCAGCGCCGGCAGCGGCGCTATCGCTATGCAGACGGCCAACGATATTATCAACACCTCGCTCGTCATGGGCGGTGCGAGAACCAGCTCGCTGGGCATCACGGGTATGGTGAACTATGTAGGCGGCTCTTCGGCGGCGGAAACGCTGCTCGATGACGACGTCAGCTTAAGTGCGGCTAAAAAGCTGCGGCTGGCTGCAGCCAACGACACTGTGCTGACAGCAGTAACAGGTGACTTTGGCTATTCGAAGGACAGCTCTGTCGGCGTGAGCACGAGCGTTATTGATTATAATGTCAAGACGCTGGCACAGCTGCGCAATCTGGAGGGCACGGACAGCGCAGGCAAGGGCAGCATCACTGCGAGTGCGCTGGAGGTTGATGCGCACACTGACGGCATTATCAACAACTTTGCTTTGGCAGGCGTGGCGAGCAAGAGCAGCAACGTGAATAAGGACGCCGGCGGCATGAGCACGTCGACCTCGGACGGCAAGGGCAAGGAAGGCGTAGATAAGGCCGAGGTGAAGGCCGAAGAGAAAAAGGACGACAGCACTTCAGGCGGCAGTGATAAAAAAGACGATACCAACGCAGGTGGCAGCGATAAAAATGATGACAAGGTGCAGAGTACCTTGCGTGCAGGCGACAGCGATAAAAAAGACGACACCGGTGCAGGTGGCAGTGATAAAAAAGACGACAGCAAGAAGCTGGAAGAAAGCGTTATCAAGGTTGATGCCGCAGGCAGCGTAGCGTGGAACTACGTGAAGGATGAAACGGACGCTTCTATAGATAATGTTCAGATTGAGCTGCTGCGTCCCGCAGGCGCAAACAAGACTACGGGCGTGGATATTATGGCGGAGGACAGCTCCTACATTGGCGCGTACAGCGGCGCTGCTGCCTTGAGCAAGTTTGGCTTTGCAGCAGAGGAAGGCAGCTCGACGAAGTTCCAAGGCATGCTGAGCGGTGCGATAGCGGTCAACGATGTCTATAAGTCGACCACGAGCGCTTTGCGCCGTGCCGAGCTGAATAATGCGGACAACGTGACAAATCTGGCGCAGAACAGCGGCGCCCAGGCAGCGGCAGGCTTAGCCATGGGCGTGGAGCTGGGCAAGCGTGCAGGCAGCGTAGATATCAATCTTGGCGGCTCCGGCTCGGCCAACTATGTGGACAGCACGGTGCAGGCGGAGCTGACGGGCAATGTCATGAAGGATGGTGCGCTGAACGTGAGCAACGTTGCCTATGACAAGGATGTGCAGGCCGGCGGCGGCATTAATTTTGAGTTCTCGCGCGGCAACGCGGCGGCAGGCGCTGCCATCAGCATCAGTGATGTGGATAACAAAATCAGTGCCGTAATGAATGACAACACTATCGGCACGCAGGATAAATTAGCCGGCAGCATCAGCAATCTGGCCTTGAGCAATCTGGTGCAGGTTGGCACAGCAACGTCCATCGGCGTGCTGGTGGGTAGCAAGGCTTACTTCATGGGCGATGTGGCGATTGCCGTAAATATGGTGGATAATGATGTGCAGGCGCAGACCGGCAGCAACACTATTTATGCACAGTCCGTGGCGAACGAAGCACGCGATGGCAAGCTGCAGGTCAACGAAAAGCAGAACCAGTATATCGACGTTATCAATTCCACTGCTGATAACGGCATCACTGTCGAGAAGGAAACAGGCAAATTCTATAAGCTTGCTGCCGATGGCAGCAAGCAGTACATCGTGGGCGAGGGCGCAAGCTATGTCTATGAGGACAATGGCGAGGTAGCAGACCTTTACGATGCCAATAATAAAATCACTTATGACGAAGCGACAGGCAAGCTTACGGATAGCCACGGCAGAACGCTGGTGTTCAACAGCAAGCGCAGCTTTGTCGATGAAAAGACCAGGGCCGGCGTAGATGTTACGGCAGCGGCGGCGGCGAATATCCTCGACCTCGATGCTTCCGCGGCGCTGGCGCAGGCCAACGGCTCGCAGGGCGTGGCGCTGGGTGCAGAGGCGAATGAGGACGGCTCGCTGACCTATACGAGCAAGACGCTGACGGCGGAGAACACAGGCAATGTCATTGTTGGCAGCGCAATTGCCGTAGCTGCGAAGGTCAGCGAAGGCAGCTACGGCGGCAGCGCCGCCGTAGCGACGAACATCAATCATATCAAGAACAGCTTTAATGCTGCGGCTAGTGATAATACTATTGCTGCCTCCGGCAAGGACGGCGTGAAGATTACTGCTGCCTCCGACACGCTCATGGTGGCAGTGGCGGCCGGTGCTGCTGCTTCCGCGGGCACGGATAAGGTGTCCGTTGATGTAGCAGGCTCGGGCGTAGATAATACGCTGAACAATAATACGCTGGCAAGCCTAACGGGCGGCAATATCAAGGCCGACAATGTGGAGGTTACCGGCAACACGAAGTCGTTGCTGGTCGGCGTAGCCGGACAGCTTAGTGCAGTGATTACGGGCCAATATGGCGGCGCAGCAGGTCTGACGTGGGCGCAAAGCGACCTTGATAATACGACCGGTGCTTATGTAAGCAAGGTGAAGCTGACCGGCTACAACGGCAAGAACAAGCTGTTCAAGGCTGAGGCCAGCAATGACGGCAGCATCGTGACGGTGGGCGCAGGCGTGAGCGCGGCACTTGCCAGTGGCGCGGCGACAGGCGCTTATGCAGGCAGCTATGGCAAGAATGATACCAAGGCTGTTGTTGATGGTGATAGCAGCATCGAGAGCGAGGGCAGCATTGAGGTCAGCGCAGCGGACAACAGCAGCATCAATACGGCGTCCGGCAGCATAGAGGTTGCCGGCAGCAAGGATGTGGCAGTAACGGTTGGCGGTGCTGTGGCCAACACGCAGCTGGGCAGACATGTACAGGCACAGCTCAATGATACGACGCTCAACCTGACGAACGGTAAAAATATAAACGTACTGGCTAACGATAAGTCGTCGACGCTGAACCTCGCCTTGGGCGGCGGTGTAGCTATTGGCGGCGAGATGGCCGGTGTTGCGGCGCAGGGCAGCGTGGCAGTGCTCTCTGCTGACGGCGTGACGCAGGCGGACTTTGACAATGTGCAGATGACGGCGAGCGGAAATGATACTGCCGTAAGCGTCAAGGCTGACAGTGATAACAGGCTGACGAATAGTGCGGATGCTGTGGTTATTGGCGGCGGCGCCTTAGGCGCGGCGGTCAGCGTGCTGACGAACAGCCGCGATACTGTGGCGCAGGCCAAGGGCGGCACTTGGAAAACAGACGCGGCGGTGGTGCAGGCCAACAGCAAAACTAAGGTGCAGCACGTCACGACAGGCGTGAGTGCTGCCGGAGGCGCTGAGGGCGCAGGCGCACTGACAGCGTCCGTGCAGGTCAACGTGCTGGAGGACAAAACAGAGGCCTCTGTGCAGCAGGTGCAGGGCAGCGTGAAGAGCCTGACGGTGAATGCCGACAGAAATACGGCTATAGCTGCCTATAACAATGGCTTTGCGCTGAGTGGCAGCATGATTAGCGGAAGCGTCGGCGCAGGCGTGACAACCGTTGATGATAAGGCCGGCATTTTGGCCGGCTTGGCAGATAGCCAGCTGCAGCGTGCTGATAAGAACGCGGACGTAAAGGTTACGGCGAAGAACAAGAGCAGCATAGAGACAGAGATTTCCAGCAATAATGTGGCGCTTTCTCTCGGTGCGGCCATCGGTACGAGCGTCGAGGTGGTGAATCTGGAGGCGCAGACTGCTGCTTTAGTAGCGAATACGCAGCTTGGCGACAGCAAGAATGCCTTCCGTAATATCGACGTTACGGCGGACAATGAGGTCAGCAACAAATTTACGAACGTTGTCGACAGCACTGCTTCGCTGGCAGGCGTAGCGGTAGGCGTGGGCGTAGCCAACATCAACACGCAGACGACGGCGACGGTGGACGGCAGCAAGCTTTATGCCGATAATATTAAGGTGACTGCTGACGAAAGGCGCACAGCAGATGCGCAGCTCGTTGGCGCAGCAATTGGTGGTTTAGCTGTAGGTGTGAACCTGATGTATACGAATCTGGGCGGCGAGCTGCAGGATGCCTATACCTATGAAGTATGGAACGAAAATAAGCAAAGCTACGATACCTATACAACGTATACGCAGGCTACCGACGGCGTGGATAAGCAATACGTGACGGATATTCAGGGCATAGCAGGCGAAGGTCTTACCGGCACGAATGCGGCGCTCAAGGCGCTGCCTGCTAATTCCGTGGCAGAGGTGAAGCTAAATAAGGGCAGCGCAGCCGGCAAGGTTGGCGTAAATATCAAGGGCAGCACGCTGGAGGCCGGGCAGGCAGTGCAGGCTACGGCACATGGCACGAACAATGTCAACAGCGATATCCGTCAGGCAGCAGTCGCAGGAGCGTCTGTGGCGGTGGCAGGCAACCGCACAAGGTTCCGCGAGGAGCAGAGCGTGCAGCTTGATAATTCGGTAATCAAGGGCAGCAGCGTGGACATCAGCTCGCTGACGGAGGGCGATATCAAGCATTATATGGGACAGGGCAGCTTTGGCCTCGAGGCCTACAGCGACACCGTTTCCTATATTACGCACAGCGGTGCGAATAAGCTGCAAATCAACGGCTCGACAATTACGGCGACGGATAAGACCACGCTGAGCGCAAATAATAAGGTGCAGCTGGAGAATGAGGGGCTGGCTGTCAACATTCAAGGCGTCAGCGCAGGCCGTCTGGTGCTCGAGAGCAAGGATAGTCTGGCCACCGGCGTAGAGCTGGGCAAGCAGACTGCCGGCAGCGTAGCAGGCAAGAGCATCAGCATTACGGCAGAAAATGCAGGCAAGGTCAAGGACGAAATCGGGGCAGGCGTGACGGTCAGCGTGGGTTCGGTTCATGGCAGCAGCGCTGAGTCGCGGACCCTTGGTGCGGCGGACGTTTATGTAGGCGACGGCAGCAGCCTTAGCGCGGACAGCGTAACGCTGCAGGCAAAGACAGGCCGCGACAGCGATTATACGACTGAGGCAATCAACCATGCGATAAGCGTGTCACTAGGCGTGGACGTGACGATTAACAGAGCGCTGACGGAAAACGCGATGCAGAGCAAGGTTTACCTTGGCGATATCAGCGCAGGCTCCAGGCTGGCAGACTTGCGCGTGCAGGCTCTGAACAACAACAGCAGCAATGCTTACGTCTATTCCTTTGGCTTGGGCGTTATAGCAGGCAGCGGCAACAACTTTGCGAGGGTGGAGGAAAACAGCAGCGTCGCCATTTCCCTCGATGGCGGCAAGGGGCTGTCTCTGCAGCAGCTGGACGTGCTGGCAGAAAATGCGCAGAACGTGACGGCGAAGGCTGATGGCAGCGCAAGTGCCTTGCTGGAGGTTTCGCCCTATACAGCGAAGGTTACGCATGACGCTAAGGCGCAGACGAGCGTAACGCTCAAGGGCGAGCTGACAGCTGCAGACAGCATGAGCGTACAGGCGCTGCGCAAGGAGAATACCAACCTTAAGGCGGATGCGCTGACGAACTCTTTAGCCGGCGGCGGCGATGCTTCTGCGGACAATACAAGCAGCAGCACAACCCTTGTCGAAGCCTCTGCGGCCAAGCTGACCAGCGGCAGCGATATGCTGCTTAAGGCAGATAAAAATATCAGGCTGAACAGAGAAGATGGCTATAACGAGATGCTGTGGGGACAGGGCTATTCCGGCCTTGTCGGCGTCAATACTGCAGGCGTTGACAACAGCATTACGGCAGCGACGGCCGTAAAACTGCAGGACAGTAGCCTGCAAAGCAAAAAAGGTCACGTGCAGCTGGCCAGCCAAAGCAAGGATGACCTGCTTGTTAATGCCTATGTCTACTCCTTAGGCATGGTTGATGCCAGTGAAACGCGCGTCACTAATAACATTAGCAATGACAACCGCATTGAGCTGACGAACTCGAACATCAAGACAAGCACGGCCTATAAGGATATTACGCTGGCCGCAGCGGACGACCTCAAGCTGTACACCAGTGCTGTTGCCGAAACGCCGATTGGCGTTCTGGCCGGCAGCAATGCTGTGGTGAAGAATGCTTTGCAGCGCACGAATGCGCTCGGACTTTACGGCGCAGGCGAGCTGTACAGCATGAACGACATCAACTACTATGCAGGCAAGCATCTCGATGGCAGCTTGGGATGCCTTGAGCTGGATGCGCAGGCGATAAATTATAATGGTAATGTTATTCCCGTGGTGCTGAGTCCTTCGCTTAACAATGAGGTTACGCAGCAGAACGAGCTCCTCATGCAGAGCGGTACGAGCAACAGCGTGCGGCATACGAATATCTATGCCGACGCAGGCGAGGAGCTGGTATTTGTCCATACAGGCCGTGATACCAGCTATGGCGGCGATGAGGAGGGCGGCTATGTAACCGAGGATACCGGCAGCAAGCATTATAATAAGCTTGATAAAAACAGCGTCGATATCAACGGCAGCATGGCTGCAGGCATGGATAACAGGATTAACATCGTTGTCGGTGCAGCAGGCGATATCACGCTGTTCGACGAGGACGAACGCAAGTCACTGACGAATAAAACGGCGCTCAGCAAGGAGGAGCTGCAGGGCAAAATCACTGTTGCAGGCAGCGACGTGCTGGATGCGCAGGGCAAGCCCACAGGTGCGCACAGCGGCCTGACTGAAGAAACGGCAGCGACCATTAAGGACAGCATCAAGCTTGGCTCGGTGGATTATGCGCAGACCTTGATGAACCGCTACAATGAAATCATGCTGCTGGTAAGCGAATACGCCAGCGACGGCGACAACAGTGCGTCCTATATGGGCTATAAGGCCGAGGCGGAGCGCCTGCTCAGAGAGATGGAAAAAATGGGCGAGGTCTCCGAAATCGACGGCAAATATGTGCTCAATGCTCACAAGATGGTGGATTACGTGGAGATTCCTGAGCTGACGGCATCCGGCGGCAACATTACTATCAACACGTCCGTGCTGAAGAGCAGCAAGGCGACAGGCTCGCTGTCAGCCAACGGCAGTCCGGAAATCAACGTCACCAACAATACCAACCTTATGCTGCGTCTGCAAAGAATCAACGTGGACGATGGCGGCGGACGACTGCTGTATAACAATGAGCAGCTGACCGGCAGCACGAGCAGCGATTTTAATAATAATATCAGCAAGCTTAATAAAAAAGCCGATGCGGCAAGCGGCGGCTTCCAGAGCGTGAAGTCGGAGACAGGCGTTGGCGGCAGCATTGATATCAAGGGCAATTACAGTGGTGCGCCCTTAGATTATAAGGTTGTGGAGGACGGCCAGACTTTCGTTGGCCAATATTTGCCGCAGGCCGATATTATCGTCAGCGGTGATGTGTATAATAAAAATGGTTCGATTAAGATTACGAGCAAGAATAACAATATCACTATCGCCGGTGCATCGGCGCAGGACAGCGTTTCTGTGCTGGGCGCGAGTGTTGCGCTTTCAGCAGGCGGCTCGATTACGCAAACCTTCACTGATGGCATTGTGAATATCGGTGTCGATCCGCAGGCTTTTTATAGTAAGGACTATGAAAAGCTGAAAAAAGATAAGAAAAATAATTACGGACTCTATGGAGCAAATGGGACGCCTTATGATGGACAGGGGCCCGATGGCGGCTTGATCGCCGGCGGTGTCATCTCCATCAACGCTACGGATATCA
>URVO01000007.1 GCA_900551335.1 uncultured Phascolarctobacterium sp. | reverse complement strand
GCCCAGATTGCGCAGGAAATAAATCTCATATTCATCAGGCAAGACGTCCATGAGCACCAGCTTAAGGTCGCTGGCAACCATCTGGCTATACACCTGCGTAATCATCAGCGGATGGTTGCCTGCGCTTGCTGCTTCGGCATAATCCTGCGCATCAATAATCTGCAGCCCCGCAATCGGATCAATACCCAGCTCGACATAAGCCAGGTCCAAAAAGCTCATCGACGGCTTAATAACGAGGCTGATGCCCTGCTCCTTCGCCGCAGTGCGCAGCAGCACAACGGTCTTTTCCGCTACGAGCGGACTGCCCGGCACCGCATAAACAACATCGCCGTCCTTGGCAGCCTCCAGCACGCGCTGCACCACACCGTTATAAACATCCTCAAACGAAGCAGCCTGCTCATACAAATCATCGCAGGAGGTGAACTGCACCTCCTGACGGCGCAGCTCCTCTACCGTCGGATGGACAGCAGTACGCAGAATAACCCTTGCGCCGCCCTTAAGCAGCCCCATTGTTTCCAGAGACAAATGACCTACAGCACCAGGACCGAGGCCGACAATAGTAATAGTTCCCATGTTACGCCTTCTTTCTGTAATCAACTATTTGCGCAGCTTCTGCGCCAGCTTTTTGACCAGCGGCAGCTGCTTGAGCTCTGCCACGCTGATAATGCGCAGCAGCGGCAGCAGCGCAGCATAGACAACACCGGCACCGGCAAGCGCTGCCAGCGTTGCCAGCGTATAATTAAAGCCCGCCAGCAGGCCATGCAGAGCCTGCGCCGCCGCTCCCATAATGAGCGCGGCAAAAATGATTTTACAAATGCTCAGCCAATGAAATTTTATTTTAAAATACTGCAGCGCCAAAATATTCAGCGCCGCCGTCACACCAAAGTTGATATTCGTTGCCCACGCCGCTCCGGCAATGCCATATTCCGCATTCGTCAGCTGGCAGACAGCGATTAATTTAGCCACAATACCTGCCAGCATATGCAGCATAGGCAAATTCGTATGCCCCATGCCCTGCAGCATGCCTGTCGTCACCTGCTGCAGGCCCAAAAACCAAATAGCGGGTCCGGAGTGCATAATCGCCGCCGCAGCCTCGCCCGTGCCGTACAGCAGACGGCTTATCGGCCCGGCCAGAGCGCTCATGCCCACAGCCGCAGGCACCGTAATCAGGCAGCACAGCTTCATCGCCGTCGCCAGCTTTTCCTCAATCAGCGGCCAGCGCTTCAAGGCCATGGCCTCGCTTACCGCAGGCACCAGGCTCGTCGCCAGCGACATCGTCGGAATCGTCGCCATCAAAAGCAGCGGCTGTGCCATACCTGCCAGATAGCCGAACTGCGTCGTCGCCTCCTTGACGCTGAAGCCTGCCGCCAGCAGATACTTCGGCACCAGCAGCACATCAATGCTGCTCGTAACCGGCACGATGACATTCGCGCAGGACACAGGCAGAGCCAAGAGCAGCAGGCGTTTAATCAGCCTGCATGCAGGCGTCAGCTGCGCACCAGGCAAGGCGTACTCCTCGTCGCGCCACTGCTTTTTGTAGTAGCGGTAAAAGCCGCCGAGCACAACAAGTCCCGTCAGGCTGCCCGGCACGGCGCCAAAGGCAGCGCCCGCCGCCGCAAACTCCAGACCGTAGGGCAGCAGCACATAGGCCAGCACCACCATCGTCACCACACGGATAAACTGCTCCACAATCTGCGAAACAGCGGGCGGTGTCATCAGCTGATGTCCTTGAAAATAGCCGCGGAAGCTGGCCAGAATCGTCGCAAAGAAAATCGCCGGAGTCAGCGCAAGCAGCGCATAATACGCACGCGCGTCCTTAATCACGCCATTCTCCACCAGCCAGCCAGCCGCCATGACCAGCGCCGCAGCCAGCACCAGGCCCACGACAGCCATCAGCCGCAGCGACACGCGAAACACCTGCCGCACATTCGCATAATCGCGCTGCGCCAGATATTCCGCCACAATAATACTAATCGCCACCGGAATCCCGGCAGCCGAAATAGACAGCAGCAGCAGGTACACAGGATAAGCCATCTGGTACAAGCCTATGCCCTCGCCGCCTAAAAGCCGTGAAAGCAGGATACGGTTCACCGAGCCGATGACCTTCACCAGCAGTCCGGCAATCGTCAATATCATAGCGCCACGCAAAAACTTATCACTACTTTTCATTCCCTGCTTTCACCTCCCTCAAAAAAACTCAGTCATCTCGTGCCATCCCACTAGAACGGAACACAAGAAGGTCAGTAATTTATATCACAAAAATTTATCATAGCGCAAGCGAGGGCAGCGTTTTTTCGAGCCATTCCAAAGGCGACAGCTTTTCCAGCGCCATACGGTAGGTCAGCTGCGACTCCTTGCCGTTTTTAAACGTCATCGTGCGCTTATGCTGCTCCAAAAGCGCCAGTACAGCCTCCGGCTTTACCTGCGCCCTCTCGCCAAAGGTTATACGTAAAATATTCTGCCTTACGTTGATGCCACGAATGCCCAGCGCACGGCACAGGCCCTTGAGCGAAGCAATACGCCACAGCATCTCCACTTCCGGCGGCGGATTGCCGAAGCGGTCAATCAGCTCATCCATAAGGTCATCACGCTGCGCATATTCCAGCTCGCTGAAGCGGCGGTACAGCTCCATCTTATAGCGCGGGTCGGCAATATAGCCGTCGGGGATGTAGGCATCAGCCGTCAGCTCCAATACTGGCTCCGGCTCAGGCACGGTCTCCTTGCCATCCTTCAGGCGGCTAATCGTCTGCTCCAGCATTTCGCAATAGGCAGCAAAGCCAATGCCCGTAATATGTCCGTGCTGCTGCGGGCCTAAAAGGTTGCCTGCGCCGCGGATTTCCAAATCGCGCATAGCAATCTTGAAGCCTGCGCCCAGCTCCGTAAAATCACGGATAGCCTGCAAGCGCTTCTCGGCAATCTCGCTGAGCGCCTTATTCGGCTTATAGACAAAATAAGCATAAGCCAGACGCGAGCTGCGTCCCACACGCCCGCGCATCTGGTAGAGCTGCGAAAGGCCAAAGTTTTCTGCACCGTCGATGATAATCGTATTCGCCAGCGGCACGTCCAGACCGTTCTCAACAATCGTCGTACATAAAAGCACATCACAATTGCCCTCATAGAAGCTGATCATAGCATCCTCCAGCATTTCCTCATTCATCTGGCCGTGCGCAATTTTGATATTGATGCCCGGCACCAGCTTGCGCAGCTTTATCGCAATCTCTTCCAAGCCGCTCACACGGTTGCTTATATAATAAATGCGGCCGCCGCGGCGCAGCTCACGCTCCAGCGCTTCCTTAATCATGCCGTCATTATATTCGCTGACATAGGTTTCGACAGGCAGCCTGTCCTCCGGCGGCGACTCGATAACACTCATATCGCGGCCATTGACGAGCGCCATATGCAGCGTGCGCGGAATCGGCGTAGCCGACAGCGACAGAACGTCGATGCCCAAGTGCCACTTTTTGATTTTTTCCTTCTGCGCCACGCCGAAGCGCTGCTCCTCGTCAATAATCAGCAGGCCAAGATTGGGGAACTGCACATCAGCCTGCAGCAGGCGATGCGTACCGATAAGGATATCCACCTTGCCCTCCTGCAGAGCCTCCAAGGTCTGGCGCTGCTCCTTCGCGCTGCAGAAGCGGTTGAGCATCTCGACGTTCACGCCAAAGTTACGCATACGCTCCTTAAACGTCAGGTAATGCTGCTGCGCCAGCACGGTCGTCGGTGCCAGCACCGCAACCTGCTTGCCGTCCACCACAGCCTTAAACGCCGCACGAATCGCCACCTCAGTCTTGCCATAGCCAACGTCGCCGCACAAAAGTCGCTCCATCGGCTGCGGCTTTTCCATATCTGCCTTGATTTCGGCAATCGCCTTAAGCTGGTCTGGCGTTTCCTCATAAGGGAAGGCCTCCTCAAACTCCTGCTGCATCACCGTATCGGGGCTGAACGCATGGCCCGGCATAATCTGGCGCTGCGCATACAGCTTGAGCAGCTCCTCTGCCAGCTCTGTAATCGCCTTCGCCGCCTTCGCTGTCGTGCGCTGCCAATCCTTGCCGCCCATCTTCGACAGACGCGGCACACTGCCCTCGCTGCCGACATACTTGTGCAGCATATTTACCTGCTCAACCGGCACATACAGCTTATCCTCGCCTGCATAGGCCAAAAGCAGATAATCGCGGTGTACGCCGTTGACGAGCACATTCTCTACGCCCACATAACGGCCAATGCCATGCACCTTATGCACAACATAGTCACCGGCCTTTATATCCGAAAAATATTGCAGCTGCTGGCCTTGATTTTTGGCATGCAGACGCTTGCGCTTCTGCATACCGAAGATATCGTTCTCCGTCAACAGCAGCCAATCTGTATCCCAAAAGCGGAAGCCGTGGTCAAGGTCGCCATAGGTCACGTTAATCACGCCCGGCTTGAGCTGCTGCACAGCAAAGCAGCCCTCCAGCTGGTAATTGCGCAGGTTGTCGGCAAAGCCGCGCGCCTTAATGCTGCCGGAAAGCATAACCACCGGCGTAATGCCGTCGGCCAGCCAGTTCTTCAAATCCTCAATAAGCAGATTAATATTTTTATTATAGGGCGCCACACTGCGCACAGGGATATTCAAGGACGGCAGGCCTCTCAAATAGCTGTGTGCCAGCGCGGAAACGAGCTGCACGCCCTGCTCTGCGCACTGCGCCAGCAGCTCATCCTTTTTAAACAGCTCCGTAGCGTGCTCCTTGTTTTCCTTATCCAGCTTTTCCAGCATGGAGAAAACGTTCACCGGCTCATCGACAACGACAAGCGTTTCCGGCGCACAATAAGCAAAAATGTCTGCATCATAAGCAGCCAGCGACTCATCCACGACGAGCGGCGCAATCTTCACGCTTTCGAGCGACTGCAGGCTGCGCTGAGTATTCACATCAAAGCTGCGCATGGCGTCCAGCTCATTGTCGAACCATTCGATACGCACCGGCGCATTGCTGTTAATCGGATAGATATCCAGAATATCGCCACGCAGACAGAACTGTCCCAGCGCGTCGACCTGCTCCGTACGCTCATAGCCCAGCTCAATAAGCCTTGCCAGTACAGCCTGCTGTTCGCGCTCTTCACCCAGCTTGAGCACCAGCTCCTTGCTTGTAATGCCGCTCGGACGCAGCTGCTTCTGCTGCCACGCCTCCGCCGTAATAAAGACAATGCCGCGCTCCTCACCTGCCAGAACGCGCAGCGCTGCTGCACGCCCTGCCTGCAGCTCCAGGCTCTGCGTATCGGCCTGCACACGCGGCAGGCTTACAGGGTAAAGCTCCTGCATCGGCAAATCAGGATAAAGATAGCTCAGCTCACGCCTGTACGCGCGAATTTCCTCACGTGAGGCCGTGATAAAGCACAGGCTGCCCTTGCTGCCGAGAAGCTTATCCAAGGCAGCAAAAAAGACCGGCTTGCTGCTGCCAGCCAACCCGGTTAAAAGACAGGACTGTTGTTTCTTTTTATAAGCGGCAGCCTGCTGCGTTTCCTGCACAGCAGCTGCCTGAGTGATTAATAAATTTTCCATGTTTAGTTAGTCACAAATAAGGCTGTTACCAAGGTAACAGCCTTATAGCAAAATTTTATAAGCAAAATTAGAGTTTTACTGCCAGAACTTTTCTGTCAAGGCTGTGGATAGCATCAACAAAACGTACAGTGCCGGTTTTGTAACGTGCGGAAACGGTATGGGTACGAACGCCGTCGCCGAAGTAACGCAGACCGTTCAGCATGTTGCAGTTGGTGATAGCAGTTGCTGTGAACATGCAGTCATCACCCTTAACGAGGTCTTCCAGAGTCAGCACCTTGTTAACATCGGTGATACCCATCTTCAGGCAGCGCTGAACCTGTGCATCATCCTCGGGAACCAGACGAGCCTGCATATCGCCGCCCAGGCATTTAACTGCTGCAGCACCCAGAACGCCTTCCGGAGCGCCGCCCTTGCCAACGTACATATGCACGCCGCTGCCTTCGATGCAGCATTCAACAATCGGGTTAACGTCGCCGTCGGTAATCAGGGAGATACGAGCGCCAGCCTTGCGGATTTCGTCCATCAGGCCATAATGACGTTCACGGTCCAGCAGAACTACGTTCAGGTCGCTGATTTTACGGTCCATAGCCTTTGCTACGCGAGCCAGGTTTTCGCTGATAGGTGCATTGATGTCGATGCAGCCTTTAGCACGCGGGCCAACAGCGATTTTATCCATATACATATCAGGAGCATGCAGCAGGCAGCCACGCGGAGCAATAGCAATAACTGCGATAGCACCAGGCTGTCCTTTAGCAACCAGGTTAGTACCTTCGATGGGGTCAACAGCGATGTCAACCTCAGGGCCGCCGGCGCCAACCTCTTCACCGATATACAGCATCGGTGCTTCGTCCATTTCGCCTTCGCCGATAACTACGGTACCTTTAATGTTTACAGTATCAAAAGCTGCACGCATAGCGTCTACAGCCAGACCGTCAGCACCGTTCTTGTCGCCTCTGCCAACAAGATGACCGCAGGCAATAGCTGCTGCCTCAGTAACACGTACAAATTCCATAGAAAGCTCTCTGTTCATTCTTTACAACACACTCCTTAATCTAGATATTTATTTGCGTCAGCGCTGCATCAGCAGTCTGCGCAGGGAATATCCTCTTTACTCATTTATTATGACACTTTTACACGCTTTTAGCAAGAAAATATTAAATTATTACTTAAAAGCTGCGCAAAAGCAGGGTAAACCCAAGCTGCCAGGGCAGAACGAAGACAATGTACAGCAACAGCAGGCTGAAAAGCAGCGTCACACCCGCGCGTACAGAATCGATAAGATACACCGCCTCCAACGCGCGTACCAAGAGGTAGAGCATCCACAGGCAGCCCACAAGCAGCAGCGCGCCGAGCAGCGGCAGACCACCCCAGCCCAGCTTGCCTGCAAGCAGCGCCCCCGGCGTCAGCACCAGGAAGGGCAGCGTCGTGTAGCCCAAAAGGCAGATAAGCGCCACAGGGTCACCGGCCAGCGTACCAAAGGTTTCCATGATGCCGTGCAGCAAAAAGCCGTACAGCGTCAGCGCTGTCGCCGTTATAATAACCACCGCAATAATAATCGCCAAGCGTACCGCCAGCTCCTGCTCCAGCAGCCAGCAGTTCGTCGTCACGCCTGTGAAAAAGCCCACGCTGAGCGTAAAATAGAACGCGCTGCGCCAAAGGCAGGGCTGCTTCGTCAGCACTGCCATGCCTGCACTCGTATCAAAGAGCACATCAAAGGTTTTGCGCCGCATAGCTCATCACCTCGTCATGCCGCCAGCCGGAGCCACGCCCTGCTGCAGGCTGCCCGTCAGCTGGTTCACCAGCTCACCCTTAATGATATTAGCAATCTGCGCACTCAGCAGAAACTCCCACGGCTGCTGTTTTTCCTTCTCCTTCACCGGCGGCAGACCATCGCTGCCAGCCTTTAGCTGTGCAAGCTCACCTGCTGCTGCCAAGGCATCATAATAATCACCGATTTCGTCAACAAGGCCAAGATTCTTCGCCTGCAGACCGGTATAAACGCGGCCGTCAGCCAAGCTGCGCACCTTGCTTTCCTCCATCTTACGTCCTGCAGCCACAGTTGCCACGAACTCATTATAGATTTCGTTAACAATGTTCTGCAAAATCGCCTGCTCCTCCGGCGTCATCGGACGGTCAGAGCTCATGATGTCCTTATAAGGGCCACTCTTGATTTTATTCGACTGGATGCCGATTTTCTTGAACAGCTCCTCCGTATTCATATACGGCATATACACACCGATGCTGCCGGTCAGCGTCGTCGCATTAGCATAAACCTTATCGCTCGCGCACACTGCAATCCAGTAGGCTGCACTCGCACCGGTATTGCCCATCGTTGCAACAACAGGCTTCTTAGTCTTCTCCTTAAAGCGCTTCAACTCACGGCCAATCTCCTCCGCCGCCGTCGCACTGCCGCCGCCGCTGTCGATACGCAGCACCAGCGCCTTCACGCTGTCGTCAGCTGCCGCCTCACGAATCTGCTTCATAATCGAGCCGCTCGTCACGCCACTCGTCTGGTTGAACAAATTATCATTGCTGTCCGTACCGCTCATAATTGTACCCGAGATATTGATAACCGCCACACGGTCAGGCACAGAAACAGTCTTTTCGCCGTTATTGTTGCCCTTAAGCATCGAAACAACGAAGCTCAGCACCGCCAGCAGCAGCACCGCGCTGATAAAAATTTTTTTAAGCATTTACTCACGCTCCTCCCTAACTTATTTATAACAAAACTCCCACAGACACCTGCCTTACGGCAGGAATGTGCCTAAGGTGACTGAGGGAGTCCACTTATAACCCCTAAAGGCTGACGAGAAAGTGCCAGAGGCGAGCAACAGACACCGACGGCGTACTCAAGGTACTCCGAGGCGGCTGTTGTGAAGCATATGGTGCTTTATTCGTCAGACTTACTTATGATGCTTTACTGCCGCGCCTACAAACTCCCTAAAGAGCGGATGCGGATGCGTCGGGCGCGATTTAAATTCCGGATGGAACTGCGCACCGAGGAACCATGGATGCTCGCTTTGCGGCAGCTCTACGATTTCTACAAGACGGCCATTCGGCAGCGTACCGCCGAGAACAAGTCCCTTGCCGACGATTTCCTCGCGGAAGGCATTGTTGAACTCATAGCGATGGCGATGGCGCTCATAGATAAGCTCGGCGTTATAGGCCTTGCTGGTCAGCGTATCCGGATATACCTTGCACGGATACAGACCAAGGCGCATCGTACCGCCCAGGTCCTCGACATCAAGCTGCTCCGGCATGAGGTCGATAACCGGATGCGAGCTGTTCGGATTGAACTCAGAGCTGTTGGCATCAGCCATACCGCAGACGTGACGCGCAAACTCGATGACAGCGCACTGCATGCCCAAGCAGATACCGAAGAACGGCAGCTTATGCTCGCGGGCATATTGAATAGCCTTAATCTTGCCCTCGATACCGCGGTTGCCGAAGCCGCCCGGTACGAGCACGCCGTCTACGCCGGACATAACCTCGTCCATATCGGTATCATCTGCTTCGATTTCCTCGGAGTTAATCCATTTGATAGCCAGCTCTGCCTCATTCGCAACTGCTGCGTGACGCAGGGATTCCGTGATAGAGATATAGGCATCCTGCAGCGCAACATATTTGCCGACAACGGCAATGGTTACTTTTTTATCATATTTTTTCAGGATACGGGCCACCATATCATGCCAGCCGCGCATATCCTTCGGCTTGTCCTCCATCTCCAGCTTACGCAGAACAATGCTGTCCAGTCCCTGCTCCTCCATGAGCATCGGCACCTCATAGATGCTTCTGGCCGTAAGGTTCTGGATAACTGCGTCCGGGTCAACGTCGCAGAACATAGCCATTTTTTCACGCATTTCCTTAGAAATAGGCTTTTCGCTGCGGCAGACGATAATGTCAGGAGAAATACCGATGCTGCGCAGCTCCTTGACACTGTGCTGCGTCGGCTTGGTCTTCAGCTCTCCCGCTGCCGAGATGTACGGCACCAGCGTAACATGGATATACAAAACATCATTTTTGCCAACATCTTTTTTAACCTGACGAATTGCCTCCAGGAAGGGCAGGCTTTCAATATCGCCTACCGTGCCGCCAATTTCCGTGATAACGAAATCAGCATTATCCTGCTGGCCGACACGGAAAACGCGCTCCTTGATTTCATTGGTAATATGCGGAATAACCTGCACCGTACCGCCCAAATAATCACCACGGCGTTCTTTATTTATTACACTTTGGTAAATCTTGCCTGTGGTGGTATTGGAATTCTTCGACAGGTTGATGTCAATAAAGCGTTCATAGTGTCCCAAATCCAAATCGGTTTCTGCACCATCATCGGTAACGAAAACCTCGCCGTGCTGATACGGACTCATCGTACCCGGGTCAATATTGATATACGGGTCGAACTTCTGGATAGTAACCCTGTAGCCGCGGCTTTTCAGCAAACGTCCCAAAGACGCAGCAGTAATGCCCTTGCCCAAAGAAGAAACAACGCCGCCTGTCACAAAAATGTACTTAGTATTAGTAGTCATGATTTTTAACCCCCTCAGATTACATAAAATGCTACAACACAATAAAAATATTAAATTGTATCTAACTCAATGCAGGTAGCAAAGCCACTGAACTCTGCCGCCTGCAAAAGAATTTCTTGAATTACATTCTTTCCGGAGCGGAAACGCCCAGGATACCCAGAGAATGACGGATGGTGTGGCCTACTGCCTTTACCAATGCAATGCGGGCTTGCTGTAAGTCTTTATCTACGCCCAGAATACGGCATTGGTTATAGAAGGAGTGGAACAGACCTGCCAGCTCGTAAGCATATGTCGCAACGTGATGCACTGCACGCTCACGCGCTGCACGGGCAAGCAGTTCCGGATATTCGCCCAGCTTTTTAACCAGCGCCAGCTCTTCGGGAGCCTGCAGGGTATCCAGCTTCAGCTCATCAAGAGCAACAGCCTCGATGCCTGCTTCTGCCAGCTGACGGGCAATGCTGCAGATACGCGCATGCGCATATTGGATATAGTAAACAGGGTTCTCGTTGGATTTTTCTGTAGCCAGCGTCATATCAAAATCTAACTGGCTGTCTAAGGAACGCATGCAGAAGAAGTAGCGTGCTGCATCAACACCAACCTCTTCCATCAGCTCGCGCAGAGTAATGGTTTCGCCGGTACGCTTGGAAAGCTTCACGATATCGCCATTGCGGTACAGACGTACCATCTGCAGCAGCAGAACCTCCAAGTCATCAGCATTAAAGCCTAAAGCGGTAACAGCAGCCTTTACGCGGGCAATATAGCCGTGATGGTCTGCACCCCACAGGTTGATGATACGGTCGAAGCCGCGCTCAAATTTATTGCGGTGATAAGCAATATCAGCAGCAAAATAGGTGGACACGCCATTGTCGCGGATAACAACGCGGTCCTTGTCATCGCCATAGGCGGTAGAGTTGAACCACAGGGCGCCGTCCTTTTCATAAACGCAGCCCTTCTCCTGCAGATATTTGCAGGCCTCCTGGATTTTGCCGCCATCATGCAGCGACTGCTCGCTGAACCATACGTCAAAGGTTACGCCGAAGGCCTCGAGGTCTTCCTTCAGGCCTGCCAGCTTTTCTTTATAAGCAATCTCTAAGAATTTTGCCAGACGCTCTTTTTCCTCTAAAGCAACGAACTCCTTGCCATAGATGCGGATGATGCGCTGAGCAGTTTCAATAATATCATAGCCATGGTAGCCGTTTTCCGGGAAAGCAATGCCGGTCGGTAGCTCGTCTAACTGCTTCACGGTCAGGTCAGCAGGCACGCCGCCCATTTCCTCCAGCTTCAAAAGCTGCAGATAGCGGGCATTGACAGAAGCAGCCAGGTTGTTCATCTGGTTGCCGGCGTCGTTGATGTAATACTCGCTTTCAACATCATAGCCTGCAGCACGCAGCAGGTTAACCATCGCACTGCCCACAGCAGCACCGCGGGCATGGCCTACATGCAGCGGGCCGGTCGGGTTAGCACTTACATATTCCACCTGTACGCGGCCTAAGCCGTTAGCGGGCAGATTGCCATAGTTTTCACCTGCGGCCAGAATGCCTGCCAGCAAATCAGCAGTCCAGTTCTGCTTCAGGTAGAAATTGATAAAGCCGGGGCCGGCAATTTCCATCTTCTCTACCGAAGCACAGTCTAAATTGTCAACGACTGCCTGCGCAATCTGACGCGGAGCACAATGCAGGCTGCGTGCAGACTGCATGGCAAAGTTGGTGGCAAAGTCGCCGAATTCCTTTTGCGGCGGCACCTCCAGCATAACCTCAGGCAAAGTCCCCTGCTTCAGGGCACCATTGTCAATAGCTTTTTGCGCTGCAGCCTTAATAGCAGCGGCTAATAAATCTTTTATATCCAAAGCAATCTCTCCTTATTGTTTATTTTGTTTCGTAAATTGGTTCATTAGTCAGCTCTATGCCCAGCTTCTTGAAGATTTTAAAATCGCCCTCCGTCAGCATAACGGTAGAATGCGCCTGACAGCCCTTGAGCTTCGGCAGCTGGCTCAGCGCCAGCTTCGCTAGGCTGTCTGTTGCTGCGCACATAGACAGCGCAATCAGCACCTCGTCCATGTGCAGACGCGGATTGCTGCTGCCTAAGAATTTTGTTTTCAGATTCTGAATAGGGTTGATATAGGTCGGCGAAATCAGATGCATTTCGTCGGCAATATTGCCCAAGGCCTTGATAGCATTCAGAAGCACGGCACTTGCAGGACCCAGAAGATCAGTTGTCTTGCCGGTAACAATGCTGCCATCCTCAAGCTCCAGCGCAATAACTGCGCACTGGCGCTCCTCGGCAACCTGCTTTGCTACGGTGACAACGCGGCGGTCATTAACGCTGACCTTCGCCTGCTTCATCAGCAGCTCCAGCGTATAAACCTCCTGCTTCGTCGCCTCATCCTTCACCATGCGGTTCAGGGACTGATAATAGCGGCGGATAATTTCCTGACGCGAAGCCTCGCAACATACCTCATCATCACAGATGCAGTTGCCGGCCATATTAACGCCCATATCCGTCGGCGATTTATACGGGCAATAGCCGTAAATGCCTTCAAATATCGCTGCCAGCACAGGATAAATCTCTACGTCGCGGTTATAGTTTACCGTAGTTACGCCATAAGCCTCCAGATGGAAGGGGTCAATCATATTAACATCCTGCAGGTCTGCCGTCGCTGCCTCATAAGCCATATTGACAGGATGCTTCAAGGGCAGATTCCAGATGGGGAAGGTTTCGAACTTAGCATAACCGGCCTTGATGCCGCGCTTGTTTTCATGGTAAAGCTGCGACAGGCAGGTCGCCATCTTGCCGCTGCCCGGGCCAGGGGCCGTTACAACCACCAGTGGGCGCGTTGTTTCTACATAATCGTTCTTGCCATAGCCATCATCACTGACGATATGCTCCACATTATGCGGATAGCCTTCAATCGGATAATGATAATAAACCTTAATATCCAGAGCCTCCAGCTTGTTCTTGAAGCTTTCGATAGATTTCTGGCCCCTGTATTGTGTAATAACAACGCTGCTTACATACAAGCCCTCAGCGCGGTAAGCCTTCACCAGACGCAGCACGTCCAAATCATAGGTCAGGCCGAGGTCATGACGTATCTTGTTATTTTCAATATCATCGGCATTGATGGAAATAATCATTTCTGCCTGGTCCGCCAGCTGCAGGAGCATCTGCAGCTTACTGTCCGGAGCAAAGCCCGGCAGCACGCGGGCAGCATGATAATCATCGAACAGCTTGCCGCCGAATTCAAGATAAAGCTTATCGCCAAATTTACTAATGCGCTCTCTGATATGCTCAGATTGCATGGTCAAATATTTTTGATTATCAAAGCCTATTTTCATGTCAAAGTTCCTCAATCTCAATTAAAATCTTCATCTCGCCATAAGGCTTGTCATCATGGTACAGAGTATATTCTATTTCCAGATGCCAGCTGCCATCACGGAAATAAGTATATAGATAGGTTGTTTCTGTAGTCAGAGGGATCTTCATATACGGAGTATGATAGACGCTCTTGTCTACATAGCCGCGGCAGAACTCCTGACGGTGGTCTACGCTGCCGCTGCGCATGACGATGACACGCTCGTCATCCCATTTCAGCGTCGTCTTTGTGTTGTCCAGGCCGGACTGCTCGTCCTCGCTGTACATCACGTAATACTTGCCGCCCTTCTCAGTCATCTGACCACGATATTTTTGTTCTGTGGACTGAGCCTCGCTGCCAGCTTCACTGGTCGTGCTCAGTATACGGATTTTTACTGGCTGCATCTTTTGCCTCCATAAACACGTTGAGAGCCTGCACCCTTTACCCAGACCTTATGATCCAAAGGTGGCACGCCCTCACTAGATTTTTGTCAGTCTTTGCTGCGCAAAAAGCTCTGCGCAAAAAACTACTTATATCTTCAATATTATATAACAGCCATAAAGTACAGTCAAGAAATTGCTTATACAAGCGCCGAAACTATCTTCCGAGAAAAAATACTTCCCGTTTTTTGCTTTTCTTCTACCTTAATCGCCCGTTTTGGTGTATAATAATACTATCTATTCTTATTTTTTGGAGGGTTGTTTAATGAATATAACCGAAATGGTAGTCTTCATCGTCTACCTTTTATTTATGCTGTCCATCGGCATCTGGTTTTTCTATAAAAACCGTTCCGGCGGTGAGAAAACATATTTTCTCGGCGGCCGTCAGATGGGACCGTGGGTAACAGCACTTTCCGCCGGCGCCTCGGATATGAGCGCCTGGGTGCTCATGGGCCTGCCGACCTCAATCTATGCGCTCGGCCTTGGTCAGGCATGGATCAGCATCGGCCTTTTGACTGGCTATTCGCTGAGCTGGATTTTCCAGGCACCGCGCCTGCGCCGCTTCTCCATCGTTGCGGACGACGCCATCACTATTCCGCAGTACCTCAGCAACCGCTTTCTGTCCAAATCCTATGTGCTTCAGGTCATCTGCGCAATTGTTTTCTTAATCGCCTACACGATTTACTCTGCTTCGAGCATCAAGGCCTGCGGTACCCTGTTCAACACCGTTATCGGTATTGACGAAGCCTACACCATGTATCTCGCAGCAGCCATCATCATCGGCTACACCTTCCTCGGCGGCTTCCAAGCTGTATGCTGGACTGACTTCTATCAGGGCCTGATGATTCTCGGCTCGCTCTTAATCGCGCCGATTTTCGCTGTATCCCTGATTAACCCGACTGCCGTTGCAGCTATTCCGCCTGACTACTGGAATCCGATGGCCAAAGTCACCGATATCATCTCCGGCTTCGGCTGGGGCCTTGGCTACTTCGGTATGCCGCATATCATCATCCGCTTCATGTCCTTAGGCTCGCAGAAAGAAATGAAAAAATCTGCGATTATCGCTATCAGCTGGACTGCCCTCATCTGCTTCTTTGCTACGATGGTTGGCGTAGTCGGCCGTATGTACCTCGGCATGGACGATAACATCAACAAAAACTCTCTCGTCTTCATCGCAATGGTACGCAGCATCTTCCCGGCTCTCATGAGCGGCGTGCTGCTCTCCGGCGTGCTAGCAGCTTCTATGAGCACGGCCTCCAGCCAGCTGCTCTCCTCCGCTTCGGCCTTTGCCAGCGACGTGTATAAGCCCGTTATCCGCAAGAACTCCTCCAGCGACAAGGAAATGCTTTGGGCAGGCCGTCTGGTCGTTCTCGCCATCTCCTTCGTAGCGCTGCTGATTGCCGATTCTCCGCGTGCAGGCAGCATTATGGAGCTCGTTTCCAACGCTTGGGGCGTATTCGGTGCAGCCTTCGGCCCGGCTATCATGCTGAGCCTGTTCTGGCGTAACTTCACCTTCCAGGGCGCAGTAGCCTGCATCGTTGTAGGTGCCTTGGTCGATATCGGCTGGTTCCTGACCATGGCCTCCAGCACCGGTATCTACGAAATCATCCCCGGCTTCTTCGCCAGCCTGCTTGCAGGCGTGCTTGTTTCCATTGTCTGCGGTGCTCCCTCCAAAGAGGTTACGGCACTTTACGACAAGGCCAACAATTATACGGAAGATTAACAGACAAAAAAATTACAGCTTCAGACTTTCGTCTGAAGCTGTTTTTTATTACGCTTCTGCGTGCAGCGCCAGCATTTTTTCTGCTGCCTCCACAACCTGCTCCACCGTCAGGCGTGTCATGCACTGCATATCGTCGCACTTGTGCTTCATGCCGTCTGCGCAGCCCGGACAGGGCGGCACGGCCGTCACAATGGTTGCATCCTGCGTATACGGACCGTAAAGCTTCGGGCTGGACGGACCATACATCGCCACGATAGGCACCTTCTGGCTGATAGCCACGTGCATAGGGCCGCTGTCGTTCGTGATAATCAGGCTACAGCGACGCATAGCCGCCGCCAGCTCTCCAATACGGAAGCTGCCTGTTGCCACAACAGGCGTCGTCTTCATGAAGCTGACAGCCTCCTGCACCATTTCCTCGTCCATCGTGCCGCCGAAGAAAACCGGCTTATAGCCCTTCTCTGCAAGAATATCGGCTACCTGCGCAAAGCGCTCCGGCGCCCAGCGCTTGGTAACAACGGCACTGCCGATGTTGAAGCCTACCAGCTTGTCCGTAGCAAAGACGCCATGCTCACGCCAGAACTCCGCAGCATGCTGCTGATATTCCTCGCTCGGAAAAATCTCCAGACCGTTATGCTCAAGCTTCTGCACACCCAGCTGCGTCAGCACGTCAAGATACATATCTGCGGCGTGGATTTTACGGTTCAGCGGCGTGAACACATCCCACAGCGGTTTGAATAAAGTATGCGTCGTGCCACAGCGCAGCTTCGTCTTAGTCAGCGCATCAATAAAGCTGCAGCGCTCATTCGGATGCAGGTTAATCAAAACGTCGAAATCAAGCTTGCTCAAGCGGCGGGCACAGGCCATAAGCGCCAAAAGGCTGTTGTCCTTGCCCTTCTTGTCAATCGTGATAACCTCGTCCAGATACGGATTATGCAGCACCACGTCCTTCAGCTTCTCGTCCGCCAAAAAGGTGATGTGCGCGTCCGGTGCCGCCTTGCGCAGCGCATGGATAAAGGGCGTAGTCAGCGTCAGGTCACCCAGATGCATCAAAAATGTTACCAATATTTTTTTACCATTTAATTCTACAGCTTGTGCCATCAGCCCTCTGCCACCTTTTCCTGATAAATTTTATAAACCATCTCCGGCGTTATATCATGCATACAATGCCAGTTATCGCACTTTTTCTTCAAGCAGCCTGCGCATTTGGCAGGTGAAAGCAGCACCGTGGAATTTTTGCTGCCATAGGGACCGGTGCGGTCGGCCTTCGTCGGACCATACATCGCTACGAGCGGCTTTTTCAAAGCCGCCGCAAAGTGCAGCGGACCTGTATCGGCGCTGATATAAAAGCTGCACGCCTTAATCAGCGCTGCCAGCTCACGCAGACTCGTCTGTCCTGTCATATCCAGCACAAGCGGACTCGCTGCGCCCTCAGCGATTTTTCCGCCCTTAACAGCATCGTCCGGCCCGCCGGCCAGCACAACAGCCGTGCCGCCTGCGGTAATTTTTTTCGCCAGCTCGATATAGTGCTCCACAGGCCACTCCTTCGTCCACCAGCGTGCGCCGGGAACAATGACCACATAGCTGCCGCCCTGCCAGCCTGCTTCCTTCAGCTTAGCCTGTACCGAAGCAGTTTCCTTGCTCAAATCAGGCATTGGGAACTCCACATCATCCAGCGAATCCACCTTCGCGCCAAGATAACGCGCCACATCCAGATAACGCTCAATAACATGGTCCTTGCTATGGCTGCCGCCAATCGCCTTGCTGACCAGGCCGCTACCCTCGCGCATCTCGCAATAGCCGATGCGGTTGTCGCAGCCGCTGATAGCCGCCAGCACAGCGCTCTTGAACAAGCCCTGCATATCTATGACCAGATCAAAGTGCTTGCTGTGCAGCAGAGAACGCATTTCGCAAAAGTATTGCAGCTTCTCGCTCCAGCCCAGCTTTTTAAATTTTACCTTATCAAAATAAATAACCTCGTCGATCACCGGCGGATCAGGCACAAAGCCAGCAAACTGCGGATGCACCAGCCAGGTGATTTTTGCCTGAGGATAACGCTTGCGCAGCGCTGCCGCAAAGGGCAGAGTGTGCAGGATATCGCCCAGGGAGCTCATTTTGATTAGGAGAATATTCTTGTATTCCATATTTTTCTTCCTAGCCGCGCCATAGCACACCATCTGCTTCACAAGGCCTCCTAGACGTACTATAAGTACGCCTTCGTCACCCTTGCTCGCAGCTGCCGCACTCTGACGCGTCTTATTTTTCTAAAATAGTCTTTACAAAGTCAAGCAGATTGCCGCCCGTGAAAAGATAACCTTTCACTCCGGCCGCCTCTGCTGCCTCCACATCACGCTTGCCGTCACCAATGAGGAAGCTCTGCTCCCTGTC
>URVO01000006.1 GCA_900551335.1 uncultured Phascolarctobacterium sp. | reverse complement strand
TTCCACTGCTTGCCCATAACTATCAACAAACTCAATCGTTACTTTTTTATTGTTATTTATCACACTCAGCATCGACAAACTCTCTAAAATTCCTTTACAATTACTTATTTCTTGACCAATATATTTCAAAGAAAACTTTTCTTCCATTTGTTTATTCTGAAAATATTTTGTTGAATTAGGAATTTCTTCATAAACCCAATTATTTTCTTCTAAATACAGTTGAAATTTTTCTAAATTTTCTATAGCATTACTGCACACTATATAATCATCACTATTTATAGACGAATGTGCTAAACTATTTCGATCATCTTTTATTTTTTTTATAATAAAAGACAAATCTGTTGCCTTTAACCTTTTATAGGTACAACATTCAGATAAAAAATCATATCGTATTAAAGTTACTAAAGCTGTAATGTCTAGATCTTCAACATCAAAATCCTTTTTTCTTTTTATTGAATCAATTATTTTTATATAATTATCTTTATAATTCCCAGTAATAGTTTTAAACATAGCCTTAGATACTACTTTTTCTTTCCATGATTCTCCTAATGCTTGGTACATAGCACACTCAAAAAATTTTATTAATACATATAATTGTAATCTTTGTATCTCACTTTTTATTTTAGCAAATCTATTATCTCCATTAGTCATCTTATCTGTCCCCTATATCTTTAATATTTGTATATTATCAATATACTACATGCTTAATAGCAAACCATTGAACATTATCATCCCATTCGAAGATAAATTCACCAGCTTTATAATTCTCATTACCGTATTTTCTTGTATATGGTACTTTTATTTCATTGCCCTTTGTATATATATTACCTATATGCGGCGCACCATATATCTGTACAATATCTTTGCAAATCCTCTATTCTTATAACATTGTAATAACTACCAGCGCACTTTCCCATCAATAAAAATACTTGTTCAGTACCACTAGTAATTCCCTTACCTACATAAAATATGCGTCCCATATTATCAGTAATTTTATAAATTTCAGGACAAGCAAGGACTCTTTGAGTTACTAAATTTTTTCCAATAAATACGCCTTTCGTACGAGAAGACATTGTACGACCATTAAAGTAATGATTTTCGAACTTAAACGTCAAAGCATCTTCACCTTGACCAAACGTAAAACTATCATACGTTCTGCTACTATATCCTTTTGCAATTGCTGGACTAGGTCCACCAGCTCGTGTAGTTGCATACGAACCAACGTATACTGGTTGATTAAACTTAGTAGCAGATGCATAAACAAAACTGCTAATCAACATAAATAAAAGAGTCAATAAAAGAGTACTTTTTTTCATAAAAACATAGCTCCTTTTTTATCAAACTATCACATAATACTATAGTTATCATTTTTTCATTAACATATCAACCATCAATCCAAATGCCATCATCGCACCTAAAATCACAAGAATTGTATTCGTTTCTCCAGAACCAAAGAACACTTTATGTATTTTATATAATCCATACAACACGAATGCAAACGGTATGTAGCTAATCGGTGGTGGTAAAATGCTATCTAATATTCCTACTATTCCAAATAACACACAAATTATTATTATCCACGTAATACAACCAAAACTATCTGATTTTTCTCCTCTATGTTGCTCATTAAATTCTTGCAAATCTTTAATAGTACCAGCCATCTCTGTTCCATAATAAAGATTCTTCAAATCCTGCATTTTTTGCTCATTTTCTCTCTTTTTACGTTCAAACTCTGCTCTATCAACATAACTATTACAAATACTTCCATAGCAATCGCTAAAATATTCTTCTGCATAATCACAACGCCATTCATTATGACCTGTTTGATGAAACGAATCTTTGTAATAAAGACAATCTCTACAATCTCCGTTATATCCCATTCGTTAAGACCTCCAAACTATGTAGCCATTTCACAGTAAAGTATGCGAAGCAGATACTTTTAATTATATTATAGTATCTATTTTAGATACTTGCAAGTTATTTTATCTTTTTACTTTTCGCTAAGTACAGCTATTTTTAGCGTATACTATCTGCATAATAATATTGTAATGTAGCATGGTGATAACAGTGGATAAACTAACGATAGGTACACGAATTAAATACGAACGCCAGAAACTCGGACTAACGCTTGAAGAACTTGGTAATCAGCTAGGCGTTTCCAAACAAGGTCTAAGTGGTTGGGAGCATGGTCGTAATATGCCTGATATTATAGCATTAGCCGAAATGGCAAAAATTTTCAATATCCATATAGAAGACTTCTTACAACCGATTGATTTTTTCTCTCTAAATAATAAAGTAGATAACAACACTCTAGTGGTCACAGACAAAGAACTACTTCTAATCAATAAATTTCGTTCTCTAAATTCAGATAAACGCAAAGCTATCGAAACGCTTTTCGGTATAAAATAATCCATCTCAGCAAAAAAGAGACATTACCCATGCACGAGTAATGTCTCTTAATTTATTTTTCACTTCTGCACTTTTACTTCTCTTTTTTCTCCAGCATCTGCTCCAGCGTATGCCAGCCCAGCACAGCGCATTTTACACGCGCCGGCATATGCGATACATCCTGCAGCACGCCTGCTTCCTCCAGCTCGTCGATTTCCTCCTCGCTGGCGTCACTCTTGATCATACGCAGGAAGATGTCTGCCAGACGCAGAGCCTCCTGCTCGCTCTTGCCGATAACAA
This sequence comes from uncultured Phascolarctobacterium sp., assembly GCA_900551335.1. Lineage (GTDB taxonomy): Bacteria > Bacillota > Negativicutes > Acidaminococcales > Acidaminococcaceae > Phascolarctobacterium_A. Next base: position 15,563 of record URVO01000006.1, on the reverse strand, counting down.
GATCCAGCATCATATCAGCGCTGGCCTGGCTGATAGCACAGCCGCTGCCCTGGAAGGCACCATCGACAACAACGCCGTCCTGCACCTTGAGCTTCATCGTGATATCATCGCCGCAGGTCGGATTATAGCCGCGCATCTCCATATCAGCGTCCGGCAGCTCATGCTTATGCGCCGGATGCATATTGTGGTCTATCAAAATTTCGTTATAAAAGCTTCTGTTATCTGCCATAGCCCATTCTCTCCCTAATCGTGCTCAGACATTTGATAAAGCGCTCCACGTCCTCCTGCGTATTATAAAAGGCTACGCTAGCACGCGCCGTAGCACCGGTACACAGATGGTCTAAAAGCGGCTGAGCGCAGTGGTTGCCGGCACGGATATTCACGCCGTCTGCATCCATAATCGCCGCAATATCATGCGGATGCACGCCCTCGATCGTAAAGGTGATGATACCCTTATGCTCCTCAGCCGTCTGGCCGCCGATAATATGCACGCCCTCAATCTTCTGCATAGCGTCAAACGCCAGCTTCGTCAAGGCCTCCTCGCGTGCTTCAATCACATCAAAGCCGATACTGTTGATATAATCAATCGCAGCATGCAGGCCTACGGCACCAGCAGCATTCACCGTACCAGCCTCAAACTTATGCGGCAGCGGCGCATACTCCTGACCGTCACGACTGACAAAGCTGATCATCTCGCCGCCACGCAAGAATGGCGGCATAGCCTCCAGCAGCGCCTTCTTGCCATACAAAACGCCGATGCCCATAGGTCCGAGCATCTTGTGACCGCTGAAGGCGAGGAAGTCAGCATCCATCTTCTGCACATCAATTGCCATATGCGGTGCGCTCTGAGCAGCGTCAATAACTGCTACAGCGCCAACCTTATGCGCCTCCTCGATCAGCTTGCCAATCGGGTTCAGGCGTCCTAAAACGTTAGAAACCTCAGCCATAGCCACCAGCTTCGTTTTTTCCGTCACTGCTGCCTCAATAGCCTCGTCGCTCACGCTGCCGTCAGCAGCACACTCGATATATTTCAGCACAGCGCCGGTCTTTTCTGCAACCATGCGCCATGGCAGCATGTTGCTGTGATGCTCCATAATCGTCGTCACAATCTCATCGCCAGGCTTCAGATTAGCCAGGCCATAGGAATAGGCAACAAGATTCAGGCTCTCCGACGCATTACGCGTGAAGATAATTTCCTGCTCGCTTTTGGCGTTGATGAACTTCTGCACAGCAACGCGTGCATCCTCATAAGCATCGGTGGCCTCCATCGCCAGCTCATACAAGCCGCGCAGGGGATTAGCGTTATGCTTCAGATAAAAATTGCATTCTGCATCAATAACGCACTGCGGCTTCTGCGTCGTCGCGGAATTGTCCAGATAAGCAACATCCTTTGCTGCAAGCAGCGGGAAATCCTTTTTATAATCAACGGTGAGCAAATCCTTATCATTCACCATCATGCATTACTCCTTCCAGATAACGCTGCACAAGCTGCACAGTGTCCTCATCCTCAATACGGCGGCAAAGAGCGTCGATTTTTGCCTTCGCCATCATATCGACAGCCTCCTGCTCCGTAAAGCCGCGGCTGCACAAATAAAACAGCAGGTTCTCGTCCAGCTTGCCGATGCTGGCACCATGGTTGCCCTGCACGTCCTCCTCGCTGCACAAAATCAGCGGAATCGTCTGGTTGACAACGTCGTCGCTCAAAAGCAGCACAGTTTCCTTCTCGTCGCCCACGGCACCGCCGCAGCCATTCTTGAAGTCAATCGTACCGCGATAGATTTTCTTCGCGCCGCCCTGCAGCACACCGTCTGCCGTCATCTCGCAGGTGGTCTTTTTGCCATAATGGTTGGCAATAAAATTCATATCTATGGTCTGCTCCTGACGGCCATAATAGCCTATAGCAGCATTAAAATCAGCAGCCTCACCAATAAGCTCGGTGCGCACGCCGTTATAAATACGCTGAGATCCCAGCTGCAGCTGTAAAAGCTCAAAGGCAGCATTATCGCCCAGCTCACAGCCGACATCATTCAGCTGCACATAGCTCTGGCCTAAAAGCTGCACCTGCACGAGCTTCACGCTGGCGCCGGCAGCAGCGGCAATCTTCGTCTGTACACTGGCCTGACCTGCAGCCTGCGCCGTAGAAATATAGGTCATGAACACAGTCAGCTCACTGCCGGCCTTCGCCTCAATCTCCAGACGGTTGAAGCAGTTCTTGCCGTCCTCATAACGCAAAGTTACGCTCGCAGTGCTCTTGCCTGCGTCAGCAATCAGGCGCAGCGTCTGGCCGTCGCCAAGCTTATTCATCGCCTCGCCCATGCCTGTAGGCATTTTGGCAAAATTGCTGCCATGCACGCTGCACAAAGCATGCTCGCTGCAGCCACAGCAGCCGGTATTTTTATTTTTATTCAGGCAAACACTGCCCTGCAAGGAAACGCGCGGCTCACAGATATCCTGCGGCAGCTCGATTTCCGCCAGCTTCGTATCGTTCATGCGCAGTCTGTTCCAGGTAGGAGCAGGCAGCTGATTTATTAACATTTCATCTATCATTTTACTTACCCCTTAACCTATACTTCCCTGCATTTCCAGTCTGATTAAATTATTCATCTCCACAGCGTACTCCAGCGGCAGCTCCTTCGAAACATTATCTGCAAAGCCGCTGACAATCATCGCTCTTGCTTCCTCCTCGCTGATACCGCGGCTCATGAGATAGAACACTGCGTCATCGCTGATACGGCCAATCTTTGCTTCATGACCAATATCGGCATCCGCCGTGCGTACATCAATCGCCGGAATAGTATCCGAACGGGAAATATTATCCAGCATCAGGCTCTGGCAGGAAACAGAGGATTTGGCCTGCTTAGCCTTATTTGTCACAACAACGCTGCTGCGGAAGGTGCTGATGCCGCCGCTCTTAGAAATAGAGCGGGTATTAACAACGCTCGAGGTTTTCGGCGCATTATGCACAACCTTGCAGCCTGTATCAAGGTTCTGGCTGTGACCGGCGAAGGTTACGCCAGTAAACTCGCTGCGTGCGCCCTCACCGTTTAAAATGCTCATCGGATAGAGATAGGAAACGTGCGAACCAAAGGAGCCGGACACCCATTCAATCGTGCCGCCCTCAGCCACCAGCGCACGCTTGGTATTGAGGTTATACATATTCTTCGACCAGTTTTCAATCGTCGAATAGCGCAGCTTCGCGCCCTTGCCAATAAACAGCTCTACGCAGCCTGCATGCAGATTGGCAACGTTATATTTAGGCGCACTGCAGCCCTCGATAAAGTGCAGGTCTGCGCCCTCGTCGACAATAATCAGCGTATGCTCAAACTGGCCTGCGCCCTTCGCGTTCAGGCGGAAGTAGGATTGCAGCGGAATTGCCACGCTGACTCCCTTCGGCACATAGACGAAGGAGCCGCCGGACCAGACCGCGCCATGCAGCGCCGCAAACTTATGGTCTGTCGGCGGTACAAGCTTCATAAAATGCTTATGCACCATCTCCGCATAGGGACCGTTGAGCGCACTCTCCATATCAGTATAAATTACGCCCTGCTCCTCAACCTCCTTACGCACGTTGTGGTAAACAAGCTCAGAATCATACTGCGCACCTACACCGGCAAGGCTCGTCTGCTCTGCCTGCGGAATACCCAGACGCTCGAAGGTGTCCTTAATATCCTCGGGAACATCCTCCCACTTGCCCTGCATCTTGGTATTCGGACGCACGTAGGTAACGATGTTTTCCATATTCAGGCCTTCAATAGAAGGGCCCCATTGCGGCATCTGAATGCTGTTATAAATCTCCAAGGATTTCAGACGGAACTCGCGCATCCACTCCGGATCGTGCTTTTCACGCGAAATCTGCTCAACGATTTCACGCGTCAGGCCCTCGCTGATGCGATAAGCGTCCTTATCCTCGTTACGGAAGTCGTAAAGACTTCTGTCTATATCTTCTACATAGGTTTTTTCTTCCATCTTTACTCCACCAGTTACTCTTTATTTTGGATAAACTGCTCAAAGCCGTTCTTGCTAACTTCGTCAACAAGCTCCGGACCGGCATTCTTGATAATCTGGCCGTGCACCAGAATATGCGTCTTGTCTACATGCAGCGCATCAAGAATTTTTGTGTTATGCGTAATAATCAGCAGAGCACCCTGACGATGCTCCTGGAAAGTTTTGATGCCCTGGGAAACAATCTTCACTGCATCAACGTCCAGACCGCTGTCCGTTTCGTCAAGAATAGCCAGCTTCGGATTCAGCATCAATAATTGCAGAATCTCGGCCTTTTTCTTTTCGCCGCCGCTGAAGCCCATGTTCAAATCGCGCTCAGCATATTTGTTGTCCATCTGCAGCAGAGCCATAGCCTGACGCAGCTCCTTACGGAAATCCCACGCCTTTATGCGCACGCCGCGCTGCTGCTCCAAAGCAGTCTTCAAAAAGCTGCTGAGGCTGATGCCGGGAACCTCCAGCGGATTCTGGAAGGACAGGAACAAGCCTGCCTTCGCACGCTTGTCCACCGGCAGCTTCGTGATATCCTCGCCGGCAAACTGAATGCTGCCGTCGGTAATAGTATATTTCGGATTACCCATGAGCGCATAGCCCAGGGTAGATTTGCCGGCGCCGTTCGGTCCCATCAGGACATGCGTTTCACCGGGTTGAATATCAAGATTCAGCTTATGCAGAATCTCTTTGTCCTCTACATTAACAGTGAGATTTCTCACTTCTAATAAATTCTCAGCCATATTTATCCTCCATTCGAAGCGTCTGCACGGACTGCTTCTATTATTTTCAATTCCCATAAATTTAGTATGAATTACACACTATATTATAAAATTATTTTCCGTACTATGCAAGCATTACAGAGCAATATCACTGCATTTTCATAAAAAATTCGCAAAAGTGAGCAGCTCACACTACACAAGACTGTATTATATTATTATATAATATTTTTCGCATAAAAAAAAGAAGCTGGCGCATTTTTTACCAACAGCTCTTGAAGCGTACAACAGAAAATAAAAAAAGCACTTCATTTTCATGAAGTGCTAGATTTACGTGGTGGGCGCTAACGGGATCGAACCGCTGACATTCTGCTTGTAAGGCAGACGCTCTCCCAGCTGAGCTAAGCGCCCGAATGGTGACCGGTGGGGGAATCGAACCCCCGATACCGCCGTGAAAGGGCGGTGTCTTAACCGCTTGACCAACCGGCCAGGTGGCTCCCCGAGTAGGACTCGAACCTACGACGCCCTGATTAACAGTCAGGTGTTCTACCGGCTGAACTATCGGGGAATAATTTGTGTTGTTGGTTTGTGTTGCTCAACATCACGAGTGTTATTATACTAAGTCTGCGTGGATTTGTCAACACTTTTTTTAACTTTTTTTGAAAAAGTTTTTTTAAGCGCTCCGGCAGAATCAGAAATACGCAAAAAATGGCTTAACCATGCGGTTTTCAGGCTTTTACCTTCACCACGATTTTTTGCACCTGCGCCGCAGTTTCTTCGGCATTACAGTTGGGGCGATGCAGCTCCCACGGGAAAAAAATTGCAAAATCGCCTGCAGCAAGAGTAACAAAATTTTTTTCCTGCGGCTCAGCATAGAAGATGACATCCTCTTTTTCTGCTCTATTTTCTGTTTCTACGCAAGCAGAGGTCAGTGGCGTGTACCAGATTGCCTCCTTGCCTGCTGCTACAAACTGCACATCAATATAATCATTATGCTTTTCCGGACGGCGCTCAGCCTTCGGCTCGGTTGCATATGTATTGACACGCGCGAAAACATTACGGCCATCAATTTCATACTCGCCATTAGCGACCTTGCTGAAATCAGTCTCAGCGACGTAAGTCAGTGCCTTTTGCAGACGCTCGCTAACATAAGGCAGAAGTTTTGCAATATCATTTTTATTTCCTTGTAACATAAGAAATTACCTCCTCTATCGTTGACGAAAGCACGATTGCTTGCTATAATATTAACAACGGATGGTCTGACGATTAGGCCCGTCAGCTCTTCCCGATTAATTCTTTAAGTTGAGAAAAGGCTGACTTGCTTTAGTCGGTCTTTTTCTTTTTATGTAGTGTTATTTTTTACATATAACCATTATCATTATAACAGAACTAAACTAATAAAGCGAGGTTTTTATGAGCTACTTAAACGTTACCAATGTATCGCATTCCTTTGGCGGTCGCCAGATTTTAGAAAATGTTTCCTTTAAGCTGCTCCGCGGCGAGCATGTCGGCCTAGTCGGCGCCAACGGTGAAGGCAAGTCCACCTTCTTAAATATCGTTACCGGCCACGTCCTGCCTGACGAGGGCAAGGTTGAATGGCCCGGCAAGGTTTCCGTCGGCTATCTGGACCAGCAAAGCACGCTGGAAAAGGGCATGACCATCCGTGAGGTGCTGCGCACGGCCTTCAAGGATATGTACGAAATGGAAGCGCAGATGCTGGAGCTGTACGAAAAGATGGGCGACGCTTCTCCCGAGGAGCTCGACAAGATGATGAACACCGTCGGTGAAATCCAGTCCGAGCTGGAGCACAGCGGCTTCTATTCCTTAGACAGCAAAATCGAAGAATTTGCCAATGGCCTCGGTCTTGGCAGCATCGGTCTGGACAAGGACGTCAGCGAGCTTTCCGGCGGCCAGCGCAGCAAGGTTCTGCTGACCAAGCTGCTGCTGCAGAACTCCAAAATCCTGCTGCTCGACGAGCCCACGAACTATCTCGACGTAGAGCACATTGAATGGCTCACAAAGTTCCTGCAAAACTACGAGCACGCCTTCATCCTGATTTCCCATGACGTGCCCTTCCTTAATAAGGTTGTCAACGTTATCTATCATCTCGAGAACTGCGAGCTGACGCGCTACAGCGGCAACTATGACAAGTTCCAGGAAATGTATGCGATTTACCAATCTCAGAAGGCAGCAGCCTACGAGCGCCAGCAGCAGGAGGTTGCCAAGCTTGAGGACTTCATCGCCCGCAACAAGGCGCGTGTAGCGACAACTAATATGGCGAAGAGCCGTCAGCGCAAGCTTGATAAAATGGAAATGATTGAGAAGCCGCGCGAAAAGCTCAAGCCGACCTTCAAATTCACCGAAGCGCGTACACCGAGCCGCTTCATCGTAGAGGCGAAGGACCTCGTGCTTGGCTATGACAGCCCGCTCACCCGTCCTGTAACCTTCAATCTGGAGCGCGGTCAAAAGATTGCCATCCGCGGCGTCAACGGCCTCGGCAAAACCACGCTGCTCAAAACCATCCTTGGCATCATCCCGCCTGTCAGCGGCAGCGTTGAGCTGGGCGAGTTTTTGGAGCCTGGCTACTTTGAGCAGGAGGAGCGCGAAAAGAACGAAAACACGGCGCTCGACGATGTCTGGAACGAATATCCCGGTCTGACAAACTATGAGGTCCGCGCTGCACTTGCAGGCTGCGGCCTAACGAACGAGCATATCACCAGCAAGGTGTTCGTGCTCAGCGGCGGCGAAGCTGCCAAGGTGCGTCTGTGCAAGCTTATGCTCAAGAACGTAAACTGGCTGGTGCTCGACGAACCGACCAACCATCTCGACGTAGATGCGAAGGAAGAGCTGCAGCGTGCGCTGAAGGAGTTCAAGGGCTCCGTACTGCTCGTATCCCATGAGCCGGAATTCTACGAGGGCTGGGTTGATAAGGTCTGGAATATTGAGGACTGGACAACGAAGATTATTTAAAAGAATATTTTAAGCATCAAAAAAGCGGTATGTATGACAATTGCTGTTATACATACCGCTTTTCGTTTACAAATAATCATGCACCCTCTTCTTGAAAAGCTTGAACAAATCCGGCTTCTCCTCGGACATAAAAACGTAATCCGGTGCCAATAGCGCCGCACGCTCGCGTGCTGCCTCCAGGTCGTGGAACACATCCCATTTTGCAGCCACCTGCTCCCTGCCATACAGGCGTAAAAGATACGCCGGATGATACGTCGCAATGCAGTCGATGCCCTGCTCCGTCTTGAACCACATACCGCGGTCACGCGTAATGCGCATATCGTTATTACCAAGATAATGCAAGGCTACACTGCCCAGCGCCACGACCACCTTCGGCTTAATAATCGCCAGCTCCCTGCTCAGCCACAGCTTGCCGCAGAAGCTGGCCTCGGCAGCATCAGGCGTGCGGTTATTCTTAGGACGGCACTTGATAATATTCGTCGTCAGCACCCTGTCACGCGTCATCTTCGTCGCCCACAATGCCTTGTCTAAAAGCTGTCCCGACGGCCCGATGAGCGGACAGCCGTAATCATCCTCGACACCGCCAGGTCCCTCGCCCACAAAAACAATCGGACTCTGCGGATTGCCATACCAGCCCACTGGTGCAATGGCGTCCTTGCGCAAGGGGCAGGCCGAACACCCCGCCAGCTCTTGCTCTAAATCCTGTAATTCCATAGCTATCCCCTCCACTAAACTTAATGATTAACAAACGGCAGCTGTCTGCTCACGTCCTCCTTAGCCTGCCAAAAGTTCTCGCCAGCCGCCTGAATATTACCCACGGCAGGCGCAACCTTGCGGCCATAGGTGCCCATAGTCAGCATATTGCCCTGCATATCAAACAGTGCCTGCTCCAGCGTCAGATACCAAAAAGGCTCACGCTGCGGACGGTTGCCATATAATCCGCGCCCTCTCGCTTGCTCAGCTCCAGCAGATTCTGCCTGGTATACGCATCCTTCGGCAGGTGCTTTTCCATAATTATATAGCTGGGCAGCAGGCGGCGGTATTCATCAGTAATAAAGCGCTTGATATCCGTAACATAGGCCAGCTTATCCAGCTCCTCCGAGCTTTGCAGCCATAGCGCCACCACCGGCTTGCCCGCAGTGCGCTTCACGTCCGGCACCGGCGCCAGACGGCCCATGCTAATCTGTCTGTCACGTTCACGATAATACGCGCTGACGCTGTAATCAAAATACATTGCCATATCATGCTGCACGTTGCTCACCCGCGTCGGCAGCTCATATTTTTCCTGCTCACCGAACTGCTTATAGCCGCCGAAGAAGGTCTGCAAGCCGCCTGGCACGGGATCATTAGTATTCGTAATACGCACAAGGTTGATGCTCGTGCCATACGTGTCAGCGAAGGCCTGGTTGCCAATAGCAGGCGCACCGAAGCTTACGACAGTGAACTTATCCTTTGGAAAGCCAAGGCTCACCAAACGCTCGCCCAAGAGCGTCGCCACTGCGCCGCCCAAACTATGGCCTGTAAGAATCAGGTACGCGTCAGGATTACTCAGCGTATCACGAAAAACTCCCTGCCACTGTCCGTTCTCATCAATTACAGCTGTACGCAGCACTGTCTGCACATAGCTGTTGAAGCCGGAATGTACCGCAGGCTGCTCCTTATTCAAGGGCTGCGCTGCCACCTGCTCCATCTCCGCCAGCGTTGCACCGCCATAGTTGACGCGCTCCGTTCTCAGGTTCAGCAGCCAATCCTTTTTGCTGGCGCTGCCGCGGAAGGTTGCCAGATAAAACTGCTTCTTCTGCTTCGGATAATAATTTTTCGCTATGGCAAAATTCGTCTCCACCTTGCCCTGCGTCACCCGCTGCGACGTAATCTCCCAGCCGAAGCTGCGCAGATAATCAAACTCGTGCCCTTCCTCCGGCAGATACACGCCCAAGCACGAAGCCGCCGCTACCAGATTCACATAGCGCTGCTTATACGCAGTCCCCACAGGCTGCGGTGTAGCCGACCACGCCGTCAGGCTCGCACAGCAGAAGCAGGCCAGCAGCAGAAAATTAACCAAACGCCTAAGCATCAGATGCACCTCCCTATATATTCAGCAAAATAAAATTTCTCGCTACTATATCTACTATATATTATAAAGAGAAATCATCTGCTATGCAAGCACGCAAAAACACCTTCCGCACTACGACTTGCATAGTACAGAAGGTGTATAGTTTTAGCTTAATCCATTATTTACCGGCAATCTTGCCATAGCATTCAGGTCTGCGGTCACGGAAAAGTCCCCAGCTTAATCTGTCCTCAGCAAGCGCTGCCAGATCATATTCAGCATAAAGAATCTCCTCATGGTCGCGCGATGCGTCCTGAATCAGCGCACCCGTGCCATCGGTCATGAACGACGAGCCGTAGAACAAAAGCGAGGACTGCTGCCCTGCATTACCCTCGCAAGGCTCCACAGCTTCCAGGCCAATGCGGTTCGCTGCCACAACAGGCATCAGGTTCGCCGCGCTGTGGCCCTGCATAACTCTGCGCCAATGCGGCATGCTGTCGCAGTCTAAGATAGGCTCCGAGCCGATCGCCGTCGGATAGAACAGCAGCTCTGCTCCGTTCAGCGCCAGGCAGCGTGCCGTCTCAGGGAACCACTGGTCCCAGCAAATACCGATACCGATACGGCCATACTTCGTGTTGAACACTGTAAAGCCGCTGTTGCCAGGCTTAAAGTAGAACTTCTCCTGATAAAAATGGTCATCGGGAATATGCGTCTTGCGATATACGCCTAAAATCTCGCCATCTGCATCAACGCAGGCGATGGAATTATATAATTCATTTACATCACGCTCAAAAAAGCTGATTGGCAGCACCACGCCCAGCTCCTTCGCCAAGCGTCTGCCCATAGCCACAGCGGGATTTTCCTCCGTCGGCAGCGCAAACTTATAAAAATCATAGCGCTGCTGGCAGAAATACGGGCGCTCCCACAGCTCCGGCAGCAGGATAATCTGCGCACCCCGAGCCGCCGCCTCGCGCACCAGCGCTTCGGCGTGCTGCAAATTTTCTTCTACGGTCGGCGCACAGCGCAGCTGCACTGCTGCCACCTTAACCTTGCTCATAAGCACACTCCCTTCGGAATTTGCTGCGTAATGCAGTGAATATTGCCGCCGCCCGTCAGGATTGCACGCGCCGGAATCTGCACCACCCTGCGCTCCGGACACAGCTTGGCCAGCAGCTCTGCCGCCTGCGCATCACTGGCTGCGTTCTCGCCGCCAAAGGCAGGCACGACAACACTGTCATTACTAAAATAAAAGTTCACATACGAAGCCGCCAGACGCTCGCCTGCCTCGCGCATATCCTCGCCCTCGACAAAGTCGAAGCCTGCCACCTCGTCCTCAGTGATGCACACAGGCACCGCCGGTACAGGCAGCTTATGCACGATGAGCTTGCGCCCCTTGGCATCCGTCAGCTGCTCCAAAGCGTCCAGACTAGCCTTGCTCAAAGCATATTGCGGATCATTTTCATCGTCCGTCCACGCCAGCACAACCTCACCCGGACGGATGAAGGCGCAAACATTATCGACATGCTCGTTCGTCTCGTCGTTATAAATGCCGCGCGGAATCCACAGCACCTTCTCCACGCCCAAATAAGTCTTGAGCATGTCGCTGATCTGCTCCTGCGACAGGTCCGGATTGCGTCCTGCACTAAGCAGGCAGGCCCCTGTCACCAGCGCCGTGCCTTCGCCGTCACAATGAATCGAGCCGCCCTCCAGCACGAAGGGAGCAGCGTCATACAGCGCAGCGCCATAATACTCGGCAAATTTTTCAGCAAAGGCATCGTCCTGCTCATAATCAGGATACAGGCCGTCCACCTCGCCGCCCCAGGCATTGAAGCGCCAGTTCACGCCGCGCAGCTCGCGTCCCTCGGCGCCATCGCGCACCACGAACATCGGGCCGATATCGCGCGCCCAGCTGTCGTCAGTTTCCATAGCGACCAGCTCAACATTCGGCACGCCTGCAAGATACTCCTGCGCCACCGCAAAATGCTTCTCGCCGCAGATAACATAAACCCTTTCGCTCGCCGCAATCGCCTTGATCACAGCCGTGAACGCTTCGCAGGCCGCCACTGCGCCAAAGCTCCAGGAGCCGGGGCGCTGCGGCCACACGATAATGCAGCCGTCATGCGGTTCGTATTCGCCCAGCATATGAAAGCCGTCGGCAGCGGGGGTAAAGCTTTTCTCTAACATCATGACAAACGTCCTTTAAAATCTTCGTAACCAAAACGACGTACAAGCTCCTTGCTTCCGTCCTTGTGCAGCAACACAATATCCGGCAGCGGAATGCCGTTGAAGGTATTGTTCTTGACCATCGAATAAATCGCCATATCCTCAAAAATCAGCTTATCGCCAACCTTGATTTCCTGCTCAAAGCTGTAATCGCCGATCACATCACCTGCCAGGCAGGTCATCGAGGACAAGCGGTACTTGTATTTTTTCTCGTCAGCCTCAAAGCCGCCGCGCAGCGGCGGACGATAGGGCATCTCCAGCACGTCGGGCATATGGCAGGCCGCCGAAGCGTCAAGGATAAGAATATCCAGACCGTTATGCACAATATCCAGCACCTCGGTCACGAGATAACCGGCGTTCAGCGCCACAGCCTCGCCCGGCTCCAGATAAACCTCGACATGATAGGTCTCACGAATATATTTCACTAAAGCAATCAGCGCCTCAACATCATAATCACTGCGCGTAATATGATGGCCGCCGCCGAGATTCAGCCACTTCAGCTGCGTAAAATATCTGCTAAACTTCGCCTCAAAGGCCTTCCACGTCGTCAGCAGGTCGTCGGCATTCTGCTCACACAGCGTGTGAAAATGCAGGCCCTCAACCTCCGGCGGCAAAGCTTCAGGGAAGTTCGCCAGCGTAACGCCCAGACGGGGGCCATAAGCACAGGGATCATAAATCGCGTGCTCTCCCTCCTGCGTCGAGCACTCCGGGTTCACGCGGATGCCCACGCTCACGCCGGCCTGCTTGCAGACAGACAGATGCTTTTCCAGCTGTGCAAAGCTATTGAAAATAATATGGTCGCAGATCTGCACCAGCTCCTGCATATCCTGCTCCTTGAAGGCAGGCGCAAAAACATGGTTCTCCTTGCCCATCTCCTCATGACCAAGACGCGCTTCATAAATGCCGCTTGCCGTTGTACCGGCCAGATATTCGCCCATCAGCGGATACAGGCGGAACATCGAAAAGCACTTCTGCGCCAGCAGGATATGCGCACCGCTTTCGCGCTGCACACGCTGCAAAAGCTGCAGATTACGCACCAGCCTTGCTTCATCAACAACATAGCAGGGCGTCGGCAGCGCCTTCAGCGCCGCCTCCTCACGCTCTGCGCGCAAATTCTTCTGCAAATCAGCCAAGCGTGAATCTCCCTCCGCCTTGTCGACAACATAGGCAGGCATCACAGTATTCTTTGCGTCCGTCATCTTATTCTACCGTAGCAGGGTTTTCGTCAACAACCCAAGGCAGGCCGAACTTGTTCAGCATATCCATGTACGGATCCGGATCGAATTCCTCTACATTGAATACGCCCTTGCCCTGCCACTGCTTCGTAACAACAAGCGCCGTACCGATCATCGCCGGAACGCCGGTCGTATAGCTGATAGCCTGAGAGCCAACCTCCTTGTAGCATTCCTGATGGTCGCAAACGTTATAGATATAGATGGTCTTTTTCTTGCCATCCTTAGTACCGGTGAAGATGCAGCCGATGTTCGTCTTGCCCACGGTGCGAGGACCAAGGGAAGCAGGATCCGGCAGCAGCGCTTTGAGGAATTGAATCGGCACAATCTCCTTGCCTTCATAATTAATCGGCTTCGTAGACAGCATGCCCACGTTCTCCAGACACTTCATATGCGTCAGATAGCTTTGGCCGAAGGTCATAAAGAAGCGGATACGCTTAACGCCAGGAATATTCTTCGCCAGGGATTCAATCTCCTCATGATGCAGCAGATACATATCCTTCATGCCAACCTCAGGGAAATCATACTCGCGCTTAATAGCCATCGCCGGGATTTCTACCCAATGGCCATTCTCCCAATAGGAGCCGGGAGCAGAAACCTCACGCAGGTTAATCTCAGGATTGAAGTTCGTAGCGAACGGATAGCCATGGTCGCCGCCGTTGCAGTCGAGAATATCAATAGTTTCAATTTCATCAAAATAATGCTTCAGCGCATAAGCAGAGAAGACACTGGTAACACCGGGGTCAAAACCGGTGCCGAGCAGCGCCATAACGCCAGCCTGCTCAAATTTTTCTTTATAAGCCCATTGCCAGGAGTAATCGAAATAAGCAGAGAAGCCCTCCTCCTTGCAGCGCTTGTCATAAACAGCACGCCATGCAGGATCATCAATATTTTCTGGCTCATAGTTAGCGGTATCAATATAATCAACCTTGCACTCCAGGCAGGCATCCATAATCGTCAGGTCCTGATAAGGCAGAGCAACATTCAGCACTGCATCCGGCTGGTAAGCCTTGATCAGCTGCACAAGCTGCTCCTTGCTGTCAGCATCAACCTGCGCCGTAGTAATCACCGTAGAGGTCGTCGGCTGCAGCTTTTCCTTCACTGCATCACATTTAGACTTCGTGCGGCTGGCAATGCACAGCTCGGTGAAAACATCACTGTTTTGGCAGCATTTCGCGATAGCTACGCCAGCAACGCCACCGCAGCCGATTACTAATAATTTACTCATAATTCAAATCATCTCCTGTTCATAAATTTAAATCAATAATATCTCATAGACACACGAGAGTGTACCAGATGCGAAGAATACCGACGAAGGCGTACTAGAGGTACGTCGAGGAGGTATTCTGAAGCAGATGGTGCGCTATCGTGCGTCTTATAATTCATTTTTCTTCTTCTTCGAGCATATCCTCCACATACCTCGGCAGCATAAACGCTCCCTTATGCAGATGCTCGGAATAATACCACGTCTTGATACCGCGATCCAGCCACTTCTGCGCATCAAAATCCTTCAGCGGATGATACTTCTTCGACGCAAAGCCGAACAGCCAGTAGCCGGACGGACAGGTCGGAATATGTGCCTGATATACGCGGCTGATGGGGAAGCTGTGGCTCGCCTTACGATGCATAGCGCGGCAGGTTTCCTCATCCTCGTCATAGAAGGGACTGCCATGCTGATAAACCATGATGCCGTCCTCCTTGAGCGCACGGAAGCAGTTGCCATAAAACTCCTTGGTAAAAAGTCCCGCAGCATGTCCGAGCGGATCAATTGCATCGCTGATAATCAGATCATATTCATCAAACTTGGAGCGCAGAAAGCGCAGGCCGTCAGCATTGAAAACAGTCACGCGGCTGTCATCAAGACCGCAGGCATTATCAGGGAAAAAGTCACGGCAGACATCGATAAAGGCATGATCGGTCTCCACCACGTCAATCTCCTCGATTTCCTCGTAATGCGTCAGCTCACGCGCTACGCCGCCGTCGCCGCCGCCGATAACCAGCACCTTGCGCACATGCGGATGCACAGCCATCGGTACATGCACGATCATCTCGTCATAGACAAACTCGTCCTTCTCTGAAAAAACTATCGTGCCGTCGCAGCAAATAAAGCGTCCGAATTCCTTGGAATCAAAAACGTCAATACGCTGAAAATCTGTCTGCTCACTGAAAAGCTGCTTAGCAATCTTAATATCCAGCTTCACATCATCCGTGTGATAATCAGAAAACCACAGCTCCACGCAATCACTTCCTTCATCAAAATATATAGTACAGCTTACACCAAATCTTCCCCAAGGCAGCAAACGCCTTAAAGAAGATAATTATACCAGTACGTTGATATTATTAACCTCCGGATCCTCAGGCCCCTGCATAGAGCAGCCC
>URVO01000005.1 GCA_900551335.1 uncultured Phascolarctobacterium sp. | reverse complement strand
CAGAACGTCGGTCAGCAGCTGATCGCCAACGAAAAGAATCTTGCCGCCGCCCATAGCCTTAGTAATCTGCTTGTAAGCCATCGGCAACGGCTTAGCAGCACGCATAATCGTGCCCAGACCGGTTTGACGAGTAATCGCTTTAATGCGATCACCGCCATTATTAGAAATCAGTGCGATGTTGATGCCCAGCTGATGCAGCTGACGAATCCAGGTCATCGCACGCGGACCTACGAGGCCTTTGTCGCGCGGCAGCAGAGTGTTGTCGATATCAACAACAATCTTCATATAGCCGTTGCGTTTCAGCCATTTCGGAGAAATATCAAAAATACTCTTTACTCTGTAATCGGGACAAACATACTTTAAAATCATACTACCTTATCCTTTGGAAATTTTATTTCAAATGTAGTACCAGAACCACATTTGCTAGTTACCTCGGCACTGGCGCCGTGAACGCGAATAATCTCCTTGGCAATCGCCAGCCCCAGACCTGTTCCCGGAACAGTGCGGCAATGGGATTTATCAACCTTATAGAAGCGCTCCCAGATAAAAGGAATATCTGCTTCAGGTATACCCCTGCCCTGGTCCGCAACGGTCAAAAGCACGCTGCCATCCTCAAGCTTATTTGCGCCTATTGATACAGTACCATTTTTTGGCGAATATTTCAAGGCATTATCGCACAAAATCATAATTAACTGCACCATTTGGTCTCCATCGCCCAAAATTTTTATCGTATCGTCGGCATGAACGGTGAAGGTAACGTTATTCTTCACGCATCTGACCGCCAATTTTTCGGCGACGTTGCGGATGATGCCGGCCAGCGGCAGCTCATCCATATTATTCACAGTCAGCGGATCGCTCGATTCCAGTCTGCTAATATCCAGCAGCTCACGAACCATGCGCTCCAAGCGGACCGTTTCTTCATTAATCAGGCCACGATAACGTGCGAGTACATCAGGATCCGTTACCATGCCGTCGCAGATAGCCTCATTATAGCCACGGATAATCGTAATCGGCGTGCGCAGCTCATGCGATACATTCGCTACGAAGTCACGACGAATTTTTTCCGTGCGCTCCATCTTGGCAATATAAGCGTCCAGATCCTTACCTAAGGAATTGAGCGCGTCGCCAAGCTCGGCAATCTCATCGTCGCCCTTCACATCCAGCCTGCGTGAATAATCGCCCTGCGCCATGGCCTGAGCGTTATTCTTCATGTCGAGCACCGGTCGGATAATCAGTGCGGACAAGCGCTTCACGAGGAAGAGGCTCACGATAATAGCAATAATGCCGACTATCATAATGTAGATATAAACATTACGCAGAAATTTTTCAAAGCCGCTCAACGGCTCAATCATCAGGATAGCGCCCTTCTTTTCCGCAGAAATAGTATAGGGCACGCCTACAAGAATAACCTGCTCCTTATAATAGGGATGATAAATCTGCGATTTAAAGGAGTTGCCTGCATAAATATCGCGCAGAATAACCTTGATGCGATATTTGATATCCTGGTTAAGCTTTTGGGCACTTTGCTGCAGCGAAGCCTGCGAGGGAGCGCCATTTTTTAGATAATTTTTCAGCGAATTGTCGACAAGATTTCCCTTGGCGTCTGTCTCCGCATCATAATAAGAAGCCGCCAAAAGCTCATAATTATCATCAAAAAGCCATATACGAGCACCAACAAGCCTGTCGACAGCGAGAATATAGCGGTAAAGCATATCCCTGTCGTCCAGACGGATAAAGGCCTCAATGGTTTCGCCCATCTCATTGCCCTTCTCGGCCAGCTCCTGCTCCTTAATCTTAAAGAAATAGTCGGCGATAAGATAAGATATGCCGGCTGTAATCCCCACGACGATGATAATTACAATAGTCATAAAACTATACATCAAGCGTGTACTAAGGGACTTTTTCATGAATTATTTATCCTTCAGCTCAAATTTGTAGCCTACGCCCCAGATGGTCGTAATATCCCATTTGGAATCAGGCGGAATGTTCAGCTTCTGTCTGATGCGTTTGATATGCGTATCAACAGTACGGGTGTCGCCGTAATAGGAATAGCCCCAGATGGTCTCCAGCAGCTGATTACGGCTGAACGCTTTGCCTGGATTAGAAGCCAGGCACCACAGCAGCTCCATTTCCTTCGTGGTGAAGGTCATTTTGTTGCCGAAGGCCGTAACCTGATACTGATCCATGTCGATAATCAGGCCAGGATAGGTGATACGCGAGGTATCGCCCTTCTTCTCCTGCGTACCGGCGCGGCGCAGCACTGCCTTCACGCGTGCCACAACCTCACGCGAATTGAACGGCTTCGTGATATAATCATCAGCACCGATTTCCAGACCGGCAATGCGGTCATCGTCATCATCCTTCGCCGTTACCATGATAATCGGCAAATCAGACATTTTGCGTACCTGCTTGCACACCTCGATGCCGTCTAAAACAGGCATCATAATATCGAGCAGCAGAATATCCGGCTTTTCGGACTGCACCTTCAGGATAGCGTCGGCGCCATCCTCGGCTTCGATAACGTCGAAGTCTTCCTTTTCAAAGTATATGCGCAAAATCTCACGAATCTGCGCTTCATCATCAGCAATTAAAATTTTCTGTTTGGTCATTTTTCATCACTCCTGCCATATACAAGATGTTAATCTAATTATAACACATCTTGTAGGTCACATTGCCGTCTTTCACAAAAGATTTACATAAATATGCCTCTTTTATCATAAACGCGCAGTGTAAAAAAGCTTTAGGCCATCCAGAACATAGTAAACGAAAAGTTTCTCGCCTCAAAGCGGCTGAAAGCTCTCCAAAATACGCTTGCGCTGCTTCCATTCCGGCAGCGCCTTGCCCACCAGCGCATGAAAGCGCGGACTGTGGCTGGCCTCCAGCAGATGCGTCAGCTCATGCACAACGATATACTCCAGACATTCACGCGGCCAGCAGGCCAGCAGCGCATTGAGGTTGATGCGGCCGGAGCGCACGTTGCAGGAGCCCCAGCGCGTTTTCATCGTATGCACATGGAGTCCTGTATAGCGCACGCCGATTTTCTTCTGCCAGCTGTCGAGCAGCCTGCTGCCAGCCTCGCGCACCTGATACATATACCAGGACTCGACCAGCTCCAGCTTCTGCTCCTCCGTCAGCTCGCGCGGCACAGTGAAGCGCAGGCAGTCAGGTGTCTGCCAAAAGCTTATGCCGGCCTTCTTATCCACATCGAAGCAGCACTGAATTTTTTCGCCCCACAGCCAGATATGCTCGCCGTCGAAGGGCACCTCGCCCATGAGATAGCGCTTCTCCGGCCGCTGCCTGCGCAGCTCCAGCTTAGAGCGCAGCCAGGCTTCCTTTTCTGCAAGAAAGCTGTGCAGCTCCCTGTCCGTGATAATATAAGGCACAGACAGCTTAATCCGGTTATCAGCGCACACGCGCAGCGTAATATTCTTCACCAGCTTGTACTGCACCAGGATTTCCAGACCATGCAGAGAAATAAGCTTCTCCTTGATTATCGCGCGGCCTGCCATTATTTATCTACGTAAATATTACGCCCCAGCATCCTGTTGTACTCCCAGGCGCTCTTGCCCTCGCGCTGCTCGAACTGGTTCATAACAGCGTTGATTTCATCAGCATAATGCACGATGAAGGCCTCACGCGTAGCGCAGGCTACAGGCGAGCCCTTTTCATTGTCGCCATGGTGCGACAGCAGCACATGCTGCAGCTTCTCCAGACGCGCAGGCGGAATGCGCAGGCGCATAGCTGCCTCCTGCACCATCATGCTGGTCATAGCGATATGGCCCATATAGCGTCCTTCAGACGTATAGGGGAAGCCAAAGTCCGCGGAAATCTCACGGATTTTGCCGATATCATGCAGCAGAGCGCCGGTGATAATCAAATCCTTATCTACGCCCTCATGCTGACCTGCCAGTGCCACAGCAATGCCCGTCACATCAATCGAATGCTGCAAAAGGCCGCCGATATATGCGTGATGCAGACGCATACCGGCAGGATTTCTCACGAATTTGTCATACGTGTCGCCGCTGAAAATGGCCTCCAGCAGCATACGCAGACCAGGCGTGCGCACCGACTTGATATAGTTGGCAAGCTTCGTCTTATACGCCTCAATATCAAAATCGCCCTGCGGCAGTAGGTGGCTGATATCGTCCTCCGGCATAATGTCATTCAGGCGCTGCACAATAACCTGCAGCGACATATCATTAGCGAACTTATTGATATCCACAGCGCCGCTAATCATAAACGGCACTGCACCCTCCAGGTCGCGCAGCTTGTCAACCAGCGCTGTCTCAAAGCAGATAAAAGCCACACGGCCGCTGTTGTCCTCCAGCATGCCGCGAGCAAAAACGCCGCCGTTAGAGGAATTGCCAACCTTCTGCACGCGCACCAGCGCTGCCTGGCAAATCTTCACTCCGGCCTTAAAATCTTTAATCATGGCTTACTTCTCCTTCTATATATGCTTCAACAGTAAGCTTTCGCTTGCTACATTAACAACAATATTCCAGCTGGCCTCACTAAAGCGCAGCGATAGCCTGTCGGCCAAATCATCAAGCACCGGCAGCTCCGTCGGCTGGTGGCCTGCGTCGATAATGTTCAGACCGCTGAACACCGCCCGCTGTGCCTCGTGGTATTTCACATCGCCGGTCACGAGCGTGTCCGCTCCCTGCGCCAGCGCCAGCTCCAGCAAATCACTGCCCGCGCCGCCACAGACTGCCACGTGCTGCACCTTTTTGCCCGCGTCGCCCACTGTTACATAATCGGCGTTGAGCACCTTTTTGACCTGCTGCGCAAAGCTCTGCAGGGACTGCGGCTCAGCTAAGAAGCCAATACGTCCTAAGCCGTTCGAAGCGTCCAGCACATCATCGTCCTGCAGGCGCAGGCGCTTGCTGAGGACAGCATTCACGCCGTTAGCCACGCAGTCCAGATTCGTATGTGCGCTGTAGACAGCAATGCCATGCTCGGCCAGCTGCAAAAGCAGCTCCTGCTGCCAGTCAGCGTCGGTAACATTGCTCAGCTTGCGAAAAATCGCCGGATGATGCGTAAGCAGCATATCTGCCTTTTTGGCAATAGCCTGCTCCACAACCTCCTGCGTCATATCGAGTGCCAGCAAAAGGCGCTTCACCGGCTTATTGCGTCTGCCCAGCATCAGGCCGACGTTATCCCAGCTCTCCGCCAGCTGCAGCGGAATCATCTCATCGAGCAGCTCGGCCAGCTCACCTACGGTCACAGTATTCATCTTCCAACACCTCCAGTGCGGCCTGCAGCTGCTGCAGCTCCTGATACCTGCTGCTTGCGCGCGCACGCTCGCTACGCCCCATACCTTCCAAAAGCTGCTGCGTCGTCACCAGCTGACGCTCCAGCTGTCTGCCAACGAGCGGATGCTGCTTGGCCCACAGCACGGGGCCGACAGCATATTCAGCAGCGCTGTACGCTCTGCTTGCGCCGCGTCTGGCGCTGATAATCTCATAAAAATGCGGTGCATCGTCTACGAGCTCCTCATCGATAAGCTCCCAGCCATGCTCACACAGCCATGCGCGCAGGCTTGCGGCGCCGGCCATCGGCTGGAGCAGCAAAAGCTCGGCAGCCTGCGCCACCTCCATGTCTGCCTCCAATATAGCAATCATCGTCGACGCGCCCATGCCGGCAATCGTAATGCAGCTTGCCTCGCCCGGCTTCAGTACGGAAAGACCGCTGCCCTGACGCACCTCTACGCTCTTTTGCAGGCCGTGCTGCGCAATGGTGGAGCGTGCTGCCTGACACGGTCCTGCGGCAATATCTCCGGCGATGGCACGCTCGATACGCCCCTGCTCAATGAGCCAGACTGGCAGATAGGCATGGTCAGTGCCCACATCCGCCACCACAGCCCCCTGCGGCACAAGACGGCCAATCGTCTCTAATCTGCTTCCTATATGCATAAAGACCTCCTGTACAAATTCTATTTTGCAGAAAAGCTCTGCCACCTAAATTAAAATATACACAGTAATCTAACATAATATTATAACACATTACCGCAACAAAAGAAAAGAACTGCCGCATTATACGACAGTTCTCACTCTACAAAATTTTTACTTAGAACTCCCAGCGCAGACCAGCAGCAATACGTTTGCTCTTGAAGCTATTCGTGCTGCTATCGTCAAACTTGCCATAACCGACGGAGGTATCAAGATACATATCCTTCAGCAGCTTTGTGGAGTAATCAACCTGTACTTCAGAAAGCTTGCGCGTATCAGAAGCACTGCGGTTCATGTCCACACGAACAAAGGACAAACCAACACGATCGCCATTATCCAGATAATGGTTTACCTGTGCATAATATTTGCGAGCATCGTTACCAATCCAGTCGCCCATGATATCATCCTTATAAGTCCAGCCGTTTATCATCACCCAATGTCCGTACCAGGTTGTATTAGTCTGGCTGCCTTCTAAGCGCAAATCCCAGCTTCCATCCTGCACGAGCTGCGGGAAATACAAGCCAACGGTATAGGCGTCTTCACATGGGAATGCATGTGCCTGATCCTCACCATAAAGAGAGCCATAAAGCTGCACGCCCGGAAAGCGATAACGCACATCAAGACCAGCAATATCATTCCAGCCCTCAGCTTCACCGCTTTCTGCATTATCGCCCAAGAACCAGTCTTTATTAAACTTTCTCAGCATAGACATACGCTCTAAACCAATAGTCAATGCATCAGTCGGCATAACATCAACACGAATACCAATAAACGGTGCATGGTCTTTTTCATATTTATAACCAGAAGTTTCTACACGATTACCTTCCAACTGACTAGCGAAAACATTGATATTAGCCTTGCCCAGGAATTTCAAAACACCGTTGTCAAAGGTATGTGGCTCAAGCAGATTCAGCTTTGCCATGGTCTGCGGCGTAGCATTGTTGCTGAAGGAAAGTGTACCGTTTGCGCCCTGACCCCAGGTCAGTGGCTGCTTGCCTACCGTCACGCCCCAAACGCCAACGTGTGTCTTAACATAACCGTCGATAAGGCTCGCGTCACCATGCTCGTCCTTATCCCAAGAGAAGCGCGGCGTGATGCCGAGCGCGAAGTCTTTATTGATGCTGCCGCTGATATTCAGACTGCCAACAGCATTAAAGCCGTCGCCATAACGATAGCCATTGTTATTATGATTGAGCAACTGCCAATGAGCTTTAGAATTAGTACCTTTGTAGCTTTGGATAGATTTGTCCTGATCCAGATAGCTGAAGTCAAGCTTGGCATTGCGCAGCTTAAGGTTGCTCTCGAATTTATTCGTTTCACCGGAAAGATAAGCAATTTCCTCCGCCAAATCTGCACGCATAGTATCATAATAAGTTTGCAGATACTTAGGCATTGGTTTTGTTTTTGCTACAGCCTCAGCCTGTAGCACCCATTTCGCCATATCCAGTCGGCTATACGGCTTCGTACCCGTAGGGATGTCAGTTACATAGCCCATGCCTTCCAATTTATCCAGATACAGGTAATAATTGCTATCAAGCGGCACATCAGCCGTTACCAGCGGGCTGGCAGCAGCCACATTACAGCCCAGTGCAGCTGCTATTAAACAAGCTCCTAAAATCTTTTTCATATTGTCACGCCTCTAATCCTTATAAATTTTCTAAAAAAGAATTACGATATAATTATACACTATAAGCCCAGCTGACTCAAGAAGTTCAAGCTGTTCAGCGGCTTATCTGTCTGGAAGAAAATAAACCTATAAAGATTTTTCTCCAGCTCCATGAGCTCTGCCCCGCGCACAGAAAAGGCAGCAGGATGCTCAAAATCAAGTGTCGCCAGCGTCTGCCACAATCGTCTGGTGCCTGCGCCGCAATGCTCCAGACCGTCGCCGCTGTAGCCCGCCCTGCACGCAGAGCAGATAAGACCGCCCTGCAGCGGACTGAACCACGCCTCTGCCTCGTCCTCTACGCGCTCGCCGCAGCTCACGCAATGCTGCATCTGCGGCGCAAAGCCGGTGATATAGAGCAGCTTAATCGCAAACGACAGCACCACGAGGCGCGGATTGCGCTCACGGATAATCGCCAGCGTCTGCTGCAAAAGCTCGTACAGCTCCGGCTGCGGCGCCCGGTCCTCCGTCAGCACAGCAGTCAGCTCTGCCGCCACCGCCGCATAGGCCATCTGCTGCACGCCCAGCGCCTGCGGCACCTGCACCAGCTCACAGCTGCGCAGCTTGTCCACCTTCTGGCCCTGCTGCACCTCGATGCGCAAATTGGCAAAGGGCTGCAGCAGCCGCCCCTGCACATTGCGCTCATAGCGCGCGCCGTAGGCGATAAAGCGCAGCTTGCCATGCTCACGCGTAAAGCAGACAGCGTATTTATCCGCCGTCTGCCAATTGCGCACATGCAGCAACAGCGCCTCGTCTGTCAGCAGCCTGTCCTTCTCACTCATCGCCCTCGTCCTTCTGCTCTGCAGGCTCCTCCGCCAGCGGCGTCGCCTGCACGCGCACTACGCGGAAGCCTTCAGTTTTTAAAATCCTGAACGCATAGCTGCCGATACGCACCTCGTCGCCCACCTCCGGCTTGCGTCCTAACAGACCGAAAACATAGCCGCCAATCGTATCCTCCTCGGGATCGCCAAAGGAAAGCGGCAGCATATCCGCAATATCATCTAAAAGCACCATGCCGTCAAATTCATAGCAGCCCTCGCTGAGCTTTTGAATATCCGGCGGCTCCTCCGCCTCATGCTCGTCCTGAATCTCGCCTACGATTTCCTCCACCAAATCCTCCATCGTAATCAGGCCCGCAGTACCGCCATACTCGTCAGCGACAAGCACCATCTGCACATGACGCTGCTGCATCAGGCTCAGCGCACGCGGAATCGGCATTGCCTCAGGAACAACGACAATCGGACGCATCAGGCGGCGCAAATCAAAGCTCGTCTGTCCGGCCTTGATATTCAGCAGATCGCGCACATGAATCGTGCCGATAACCTGATCCTTGTCCTCCACGCACAGCGGATAGCGCGTATGGTGGCTGCTGCGCACCACGGCCATATTTTCTGCCAGAGAATCCTCCAGGAACAGGCACTTCATATCCTGACGCGGCACCATAACCTCACGCGCCACGCGATCGGCAAAATCAAAAACATTATCAATCATGCTGCCCTCAACATGGTCAATCTTGCCATGACGCTCGCTTGTGCTGACCAGAGAGCGGATTTCATCCTCGCTCTTCGCCGCATATTCCTCGCCCATATTACCATAGCGCAGATAATGTATCGCCAAAGGGAGTCTGCGGAAAAAGCCCTTCAGCTTTTCTAGAAAGTCTATAGGTCCTCACTCCTTAAATCTGTAAGAGCTGCCACGCCCTTACTCTCGATAGCCAAACTGCTTCAGCGCCTTGTCCTTATTTCGCCAGTCAGGCTTCACCTTTACCCAAAGGTCCAGGAACACCTTGCAATAAAGCAGGTTCTCAATATCCGCACGCGCCTGCTGGCCAATCTTCTTCAGCAGACTGCCCTTGGCACCGATAACAATGCCCTTCTGCGATTCGCGCTCTACGAAAATCGTCGCACGGATATACACATTCTCATCGTCTCGCTCCTTGAACTCGTCAACCTCTACAGCCACGGAATGCGGAATCTCATCACGCGTCATGCGCAAAACCTTCTCGCGGATCATCTCCGCAGCAATCACGCGCTCCGGCTGGTCAGTAATCATATCGTCAGGGAAGTACGCCGGCCCTTCAGGCAGATGCTTGGTGATTTCCTCCACCAGTCCCGGGAACTCCGTATCCTTGAGCGCAGAAACAGGCACAATCGCCGCAAATTTATACTGCTTGCTGTAGTCCTCGATAATCTTGAACAGCTTCTGCTTGTCCTCAAGCTTATCAATCTTGTTCACAACGAGGATAACAGGCGTCTTTACCTTGCGCAGCAGCTCCAGAATATACTCCTCGCCAGCGCCGCGCTTCTCCGTTACATCGACAACGAAAAGAACAACGTCAACCTCCTGCAGCGTGCCCTCTGCCTGACGCACCATGAACTGGCCCAGCTTATGCTGCGGCTTATGGATGCCCGGCGTATCGAGGAACATAATCTGCGCGTTGTCCGTATTCAAAATGCACATAATCTTGTTGCGCGTAGTCTGCGGTCTATCCGACATAATCGCAATTTTTTCGCCAATCAGGCTGTTAGTCAGAGTGGACTTGCCCACGTTCGGACGGCCCACCATCGCCGCAAAGCCGGCGAAATGCTTAGTATTCTTATCTATGTTAATCACACTCCTAATAATTGATACCCTCTCCGCCTGCTGCGCAGGCACCTCTCCCTGATAGGGAGAGCTTATTCGACGTACTACCGTCACGGATGTTCTGCGAATGAGTCTCCCCTGTAAGGGGAGATGTCGCTTCAGCGACAGAGGGGTACTATAAAGCAAATCCGTAAGGAAGCAAATCCTCCAGCGTGCAAAGCAGGCAGTCGCCCTTGAGATTTGCCAGCACTATCGTCTTGATTTTAAACTCGCTCATCACCTGACGGCAGGCACCGCAGGGAGAAACAGGCTCCTCCGTGTCGGCCAGCACGCACAGCGCCTCGAGCTCGCGCTCGCCTGCGCCCACAGCATGAAAAATTGCATTACGCTCGCCGCACACGCACAGGCCATACGAAGCGTTCTCGATGTTGCAGCCGCCGTAAACAGCACCGCTCGCACAGCGCACTGCTGCGCCCACGGCAAAATGCGAATACGGGATGTAGGCATGCTCACGTGCCGCAAGCGCAGCGTCGTAAAGCTCACGTAAATCTGCAGATAGCTCCTTTAATGCTAACTTTTTCATAACGGCCTCCCTTCAGACCCCCTCAATGCTCCCCGGTCGGATGGTCAAAATACTCCTCAGAAAGATTAATCGCCCGCAGCGCCTCCTCCTCCTTCGCACGCATCTCGGCCTTTTCCTCGTCCGTCATATGGTCATAGCCCAAAAGGTGGAACATGCCATGCACCGCCAGATACGTCATCTCGCGCTCCAGACCGTGGCCATACTCCTCGGCCTGACGCAGCGCCGTCTCTGCCGAAATAATAATATCGCCAAAAAGATGCTCCTCCGGACCGCCGAGCAGCTCCGGCTCATCGCAATCATCGCAGTCCTCATCCAGCGCAAAGCTCAGCACATCTGTGGGCTTGTCCATGCCACGATACTCGCGGTTCAGCGCATGAATCTCCTCGTCATCGACAATCGTGACATCCACCTCGGAATCCTCCGGCAGCTCGTTCAAGCGTGCCACCGCCTGCAGGCCCTCCTGCAGACGCTCCAGCACCTCCGCTGCCAGCTCCAGCTTCTCCTGATCATTTTCTAAATTTATTATCATCGTTCTTCTCCTCGCGACGCTCCTTGCGTGCGTTCTCAAACCTTTCATAGGCCTTGATAATCGAGCCCACGATTTCGTGACGCACAACATCCTGCTCACTAAACTTAATCACGCCAATCCCCGGCACATCACGCAAAATCCGCGCTGCATCCTTCAGGCCGCTGCTCTTGCCGCCCGGCAGGTCAATCTGCGTAATATCGCCGGTAATAACCATCTTGCTGCCAAAGCCAAAACGCGTCAGGAACATCTTCATCTGCTCCGGCGTCGTATTCTGCGCCTCATCGAGAATGATATAAGCATCATTCAGCGTGCGGCCGCGCATATACGCCAACGGTGCCACCTCAATCGTGCCCTTCGCCAGATACTTCTGGAAGGTCTCCGTGCCCAGCATATCATAAAGGCCGTCGTACAGCGGTCGCAGATACGGATCAACCTTATCCTGCATATCGCCCGGCAAAAAGCCCAGCTTCTCGCCTGCCTCCACCGCAGGACGCGTCAGGATAATGCGCTCCACTTCCTTCTTCTTCAGCGCCGCCACCGCCAGCGCCACGGCCAGATACGTCTTGCCCGTGCCGGCAGGACCGATGCCCAGCGTGATAAAGCTCTTGCGGATTGTCTCCACGTACTGCCACTGTCCCAGCGTCTTCGCCTTAATCTGGCGGCCACGGTTGTTGACAATGATCGTATCAGCATACATGCGGTGCAGGCTGTCCAGCCGCCCCTCCTTCACCATGAAAATGCTGTAGCGCACATCATGCGTCGTCAGCGGCAGTCCCTGACGATATAAAAACAGCAGCTCCTCGAACAACTGCTCCAGCTGCGCCACCTCGTCAGCCGCGCCGCTCATCGTCAGCGTATTGCCACGCGCCACAAGCGTGCAGGCGAAGGACTCGCGGATAATGCGCAAAAACTCGTCATTACGGCCGCAGATGCCCACCATCTCCTGCTGGTCAAAGGTTTCTAATGTTCCCTGCATTTTTTCAGCTTCGTTAGCCAAAGGTTTCCTCCTCAGTAAGCTCCCAAACTCAACGTTTTTCTATCGTAATCTTTTTAATCACTACAGGCTCCACAGGCTTGTCCTGCGCATCGGTCTTCACCTTGCCGATTTTATAGACAACCTCCATGCCCTTCGTCACCTTGCCAAAGACAGCATGCTTGCCGTCCAGCCATTTGCAGTCGCGCAGCGTGATAAAGAACTGGCTGCCGCCGGTGTTCGGTCCGCGGTTGGCCATAGAAATAACGCCCGGCCCGTCATGCAGCAGGCTGCTGCTGAACTCGTCGTCAATCGTATAGCCGGGGCCGCCCGTGCCGTTGCCGTTCGGGTCGCCGCCCTGAATCATAAAATCGTCAATGACGCGGTGAAAGATAAGGCCGTCATAAAAGCCCTTCTCCGCCAGCTTGATAAAGTTTGCCGTAGTCTTCGGCGCTTTGTCTGTTGCCAGCTTAACTTCAAAATCACCCATGCTCGTATTAAAAACAGCTGTAGCCGGCTCTGCCGGAGCAGCCTTCTTTTCCTCCTGACCGCAGGCCGTGAGCGTAAACACGCACACCAGCAGCAGACAGATTGTAAGCAGCTTTTTCATATTTATGCCTCCATATTATTCGCTAGTTCTTCTATTATATTATACAACTAAAAGCGAAATTTTTCCACTAATCCGCTGGATATGCCGCCTTATCGCGCAGCCAGCCAGCAATAATTTCTCCGGCCTGCTCGCTGTACTCTGTAAAGCTGTGGTCGCCGCCCGCAAAAATATGCACCTCGCTGCGCTCGCCCAGCACCTCCGCGTTCCGCTTGGCCTGCTGCACCAGCACCACCTCGTCGCCTGCGCAATGCAAAAGCAGCACCGGCAGCCTCGTCCTGCGCAGGCAGTCCTCCAAATTATATTGGTCAAAGTCAGTGAGAAAATCAGGCGTGAGCGCGCACTCGCCGCGCTCATCGTTGAAGTGCAGCGTCTCGCCTGCGTCGAGCCGCGCATAATTCTCCTCGCCCATCACGTGGTGAAACGTAAAGCGCAGGTCATTCGGCGTCGCCCACAAAATCAAGCCTGCCAGCCCTGCCGTCTGCGCCGCCGTAATAATCGACGCCGCACCGCCCAGACTACGACCTAAAAGAAACAGCCTGCAACCCGGCGCACGCAGGCACACCTCGCGCAGTACAGCACGCAGCTCCTCCACCTGGCGCGAAATAATCTGCGTGCCGGTAAAATTAAAGCGCACCACGCTCATATGCGCCGCTGCCTGATAAGCAACGCCAGCCGCCCGTCCGCCGCTGTCGCGGCTGCCACGAAAGCCGTGCGCCATCACCAGCACAGCATTATTTTTGCTTCTATTCGGTTCAACAATACACTCAATCGGTCCTAACGGTCCGTCAAAAGTAAAATTCTCCATATCCTTCAGCTCCTTTACCCTTTATTATAGCATATCACCCTGCCGCTATCTATTTGCAGACACAAAAAAGGCAACGCCCTCGACACATATGGTCAAAAAGCATTGCCTAAAAAATTCTTTACAGCTGCTCCTTCATCAAGCGCTTATAAACCTCCACGCCAGGCTGGTCATAAGCATCGACATCAGCAAGCTCGCCCTCATAAGCCACGCTGAGCATCAAGAAGTACATCAGCTGCCCAAGGTAATATTCATTAAGCTTCGGCAGCACAAAGCGTGCATTATAGCGGTTGTCGCTCGTCAACGCGCCCTCGTTCGCATTGAGCGCCGCACGCAGATTCTTACGCATATCCATGCCCTCGTACTGCGCAAACAGCTTGAACTCGGGGAAGGGGTTATGCACAATGGCCTCCTCTACAGGATTAGCGACCTCCAGGAACTGCACAACCTTGTTCAGGCGGCCATCCTGATGCTGCTGCGTCTGCGCATGCATATCCGTCGTACCCACAGCAACAATCGGCGTTCTGCCATAATGCTTCAGCTCGCCGTTGCGGTCATAGCGCTTGCCCAAGGACTCCGCCAGAAGCTGCACATACCATTCGCTCAGGGACTTCAGATGCATGCTATAGGGCATGAACACCTCGATATCGCGGCCCTTGCCATAAGCCAAAAACTTTAGCAGGGCATTCATGAGCGCCGGATTTTCATGCAGCTCGGCCTGCTTGCAGTAGGTATCCATCTCACGCGCACCGCGCAGAAACTCCTCAATATCGCCGCCCAGCGCCGCCATCGTCACCAGACCGGGGTCAGTCATCACGCAGAAGCGTCCGCCAATGCCCTCCTTGATATCGAATTTTTCCCAGCCGAACTTCTCCGCCAGCTGCAGCAGCGGCGCCTTCTCAACGTCTGCACGCAAATCCGTAACCACCGTGCAATCCAGCTCGATATCCTTATCCCTGCTGAACACATCATAAAAATAAGTGAACGCAGAAATAGTTTCCAGCGTCGTGCCGGATTTGGAAATCGGCACCAGCATCACGCGCAGCGGTCTGCCAAGCTGGTCATAGCGCTTGCCCAGTCGCTTTACCTCGAAAATCAGGCCGTTGCAGTCGACAGGATCCATATTATTTCCCGAAAAATAAATGCGTGGCTGGCCCTGGCGCAGCGTCGGATTCGCATTCCAATGACAGCCGCCAAAGCAATCGAACAGCACCTTGTTGCCCAGATACGAGCCTCCCACACCCAAGAAAACGACTACATCATAATGACGCAAGCGCTTGCTGTAGCGCAGCAGCTTAATAATCGAAGCCTCCGTATTCGGATTGCCTTCTTTTATATAAGGCATACGCGGAAAATAAACATGCTCCGGCGTGCCGTCCTTCGACAGATGCGCCTTCGAGAAGCCTGTTTCACGCAGCTTCGCTACTGCGGCATCAGCAGCTCGGCCTGCACTCTCCAACGCCTGCTCGACCTCTTCCTTTGACAAGCGTCCTTCACCCAGCATATTCGTAAAGTTAAACACGATACCGCTCGGCACAGTAATATTGTAGCTCACTTCAAGTACCCTCCATACTCATTCAAGCACCAACAGCTCAAACATTATCTATCTAAATCGTATGTTATTAGCATCACGCTTTACATGATAATATTTTACCATATTTATATCAAGAGCACAATTTTTTATTCAGATAAATACTTGTTGCAACAGTCGAAAATCATTGCTTCTTCTTCGCTCCCTGACGGCGGTTGCTGCCAGTCTTAGGCGCCTTGCGCTTATCAGCAACAGCATTACGACCGCGCTTCGGCCCTACGGCCTTCTTCTTCGGCTTCGCCGTCGTTGCCAGGCGGCGTGCTACCGTTGCGCCCTCAAGATTCTGGCGCTCCATTAAAATCCCCAGCTTGTTTTCGATATTGCGCAGCCACTTCACCTCATCGGCAGTGTACAGCGTAATCGCCTCGCCCTCGTTGCCGGCGCGTCCGGTACGGCCAATGCGATGCACATACCAGTCCACATCATGCGGAATGTCGTAGTTGATGACGTGCGTCACGCCCTCAACATCAAGACCGCGGGCAGCCAGATCGCTCGCCACGAGAATCTGGATTTTGGCATCACGGAAGGACTTCATAACCGTCTTGCGCTTCGCCGGAGACATCTCGCCATGCAGCACATCGACGTTATAGCCCTGCATGCCCAGCCAGTCGCCCAGCTCCTTCGTGCGCTCCTTGCTCATGCAGAACACAATCATCAAATAGGGATTCAGGCGGTCAATCAGCGCAGCCACAGCCTTGTTCTTATACTCGTCCGTCGTCTTCAAGCAAATCTGCTTAATCTTATCCACAGTCGCCTTATCCGGATTGATATCGATCAGCGCGCAGTTCTTCGTCAGCTTGCGGCCCAGCTTGCGCACCTCCTCGGACAGCGTAGCGCTGCACAGCATCGTCTGGTGCACAGGCGCAGTCATAGCAATCAGGTCCAGCGCCTCATCCATAAAGCCCTGCTGCAGCATCTCGTCCACCTCGTCCAGAACAAGATACTTCACGCCGCCCAAATCAGTGTTGCCCTTGCGTATATGGTCCAGCAAACGGCCGGGCGTGCCGATCAGCACATGGCTGCGGCCCTCCAGCTTATACTTCTGCGTTTCAAAATCGCGGCCACCAGTAACAGCCAGCACCTTAATCTCGCTTTCGCCAAGGATTTTCTTCATCTCCGTAGCAATCTGCTGTGCCAGCTCACGCGTCGGTGTAATAACCAGAGCCTGCGCATAGCTTTTGCTCGTATCAATCTTCTCGGCCAGCGGCACAAGGAAGGCCAGCGTCTTGCCTGTACCCGTCTGCGCGCGGGCGATAACATCGCGGCCTACGAATAAAGCAGGGATAGCCTGCTCCTGCACCGGCATCGGCTTGTTAATACCCATCTTATGCAGCTGTTCCACTGTATGTGCGCATACCTTCAAGGCAGCAAATCCATTCGTCATCTCCATTACCTCTTTTCTTAAAATTTTCTTATCAGCTCACGGCATACCGTTATTTCTTTATAACTAAATAATTATAGCATAAGGAAAGGGAGTTGGACAAGATGTAGACTGCATAAAATCATAGGCTATATGTGGGGATAGCTTTTTGCATTCCACCCAAACGGAAAGCGGCAGCCGCGTTCTGGCGCGCAGCTGCCACAGCTCACTTCACTATCTCTTGTAAGTAGTGCAAAAACTTCTCGCGCAGCTCCGGTCTGCGCAGCGCATACTCCACCGTCGCCTCCAGATAGCCTTGCTTATCGCCCACGTCATAACGACGACCAACGAAATCATACGCATACATCGCCTGCTCCTTCGCCAGCACCTTGAGCGCGTCGGTGAGCTGAATCTCGCCGCCACGTCCCGGCGCAGTCTGCTCCAGAATCGCAAATATTTCCGGGGTAATAACATAACGCCCCAGCACAGCCAACCTGCTCGGCGCTTCCTCCACCGCAGGCTTCTCCACCATGTCGTTCACCTTGAAAATACGCGCATCCTCCGTCGCCTCGCTCGCCACAATGCCATAGGAAGAAACCTTCTCCTGTGGCACAGTCTGACAGCCCAGCACGCTTGCTCCCGTTACGTCATAAACGTCCAAAAGCTGCTGCAGGCACGGCTTTTCCTCGTTATACACTACGTCATCGCCCAAAAGCACAGCAAAAGGCTCGTTGCCGACGAACGACTTTGCGCACAAAATCGCGTGTCCCAAGCCCTTCAGCTCCTTCTGACGAATATAATGCAGATTGATATCGCCAATCTCCTTCACCATCGCCAGCAGCTCGTCCTTGCCATGCTCGCGCAGGTTCAGCTCCAGCTCCGGATTATAGTCGAAATGATCCTCAATCGAGCGCTTATTATGCCCGGTGATAATCAAAATATCCTTGATTCCGGAAGCCAGCGCCTCTTCAATGATGTATTGAATTGTCGGCTTATCTACAATCGGCAGCATCTCCTTCGGACAAGCCTTCGTCGCAGGCAGAAAGCGTGTGCCTAAGCCTGCTGCAGGAATGACTGCTTTGGTTACTTTTTGCATGGTTAACAGCTCCATTTCTTTATTGATTGTTCTTATATCTATTTTTATTTAAGCAGTACTTTACTGCTTGCAATCAGCTTGTCAGCAAGCTGCATAGCCTGCGCTTCGCTTGCTGCGCTCACATAAATATACGTCTTCAATTTTGGCTCAGTACCAGACGGACTCACGATTACCGAGCAATTATCCTCCAGTACAAATTGCAGCATGTTTTCTGCTGGCAAACCATCTATCCCCTTGGCATAATCTAGCGCAGAAAGCACCCTCTTGCCTGCAAGCTCCTGTACGCCGCCGCGCAAGCTGTTCATAATCCTCTGCATTGTTTCCAACCCTGTGCTGCCTTTAAACTCATAGCTGCGCGACAGATTAATGCTATAGCCATGCTTTCTAGACAGCTCTTCCAGCTTCTGCAGCAGACTGACGCCCTGCGTAGCATAATAGCTGTACATTTCGCTAATCAAAAAGGCTGCATTTACGCCGTCCTTATCGCGTACATAAGCTCCGCTCAGATAGCCACAGCTTTCTTCAAAGCCAAAAATATAATTGCTCTCTAAGCCCTGCTGCTCCAGCAAGCCGATTTGCTCGCCTATATACTTAAAGCCAGTCAATACGTTGATTGTTCTTACGCCATAGCTTGCGGCAACCTGCTCAGCCATTGCTGTAGTAACGACAGTTTTTATCATCACGGCAGCTTCAGGCAGCTTATTGTGCTTGCTGCGCTGGCTGCAAATGTAATCTAACAGCAGCACGCCTATCTGATTGCCTGTCAAAATCCTGTATTCACCCTGCTCATCTCTGACGGCAACGCCCACGCGGTCACAATCTGGATCTGTTGCCAGCAAAAGGTCGGCATTGTTTTCTCTGGCATATTCTATGCCCAAGCGCATGGCCTCGGGCAGCTCGGGATTAGGATA
>URVO01000004.1 GCA_900551335.1 uncultured Phascolarctobacterium sp. | reverse complement strand
CCGCGTCCGCCTGCGCCAGCCTTGCCTCCAGCTCCTCCTTCGGCATGCGGCCGCCCTGCTGCCAATCCAGCAGGTTCACCATATTTTTCAGCTTTTCGTAAGCGCAGGGACGGATTTTTCCTGTCGCCACGACTGTATAATTCTTTAAGTCCATTATACCTGCTCCTTAACAACATTATATAACATGCGTCAAATATGCGTCAGAATGAGTCAGCTGCAACGGACGAGTCCTGATGCAGCAGATAACACCTTATCACGCAGATTATTTCTTCGGTACAATTTCCAGCCAATAATTATCCGGGTCAATGATGAAATAAATTCCCATCGCCTCATTCTCATAGCAGATGCAGCCCATCTCCTTATGCTTAGCATGAGCAGCCTCATAATCATCGACCACAAAAGCAAGATGGAACTCATTCTCGCCCAGATTGTACGGCTCCTTGCGGTCACGCAGCCAGGTCAGCTCCAGCAGATGTGGCGTTTTGCCGTCTGTAAGATAAACAAGAATAAAGCTGCCATCGTCGGCCACCTTACGGTGATGCTCCACAAGGCCAAGAGCCTTCTCATAAAATTTCAGGCTTTTCTCCAAATCCAGCACGTTAAAGTTGTTGTGCGCAAAAGTAAATTCCATAGTTACACCTCATTATATAATAAAATTCAGCTGCCTGCCACTATAGGACTTCAGCTTATAAAAAAACAACCTGCTTCACCAGCAGAGCCGCCAGCGCAATGCCCGCGACCAGCTTGCCGATAATCGCCATGAAGCGCATTTTTGCCGCCGTCCAGGCCAGCTCCCAGGCATTCCGCGACAGACCGGTATGCAGCAGCTCATAGGCAAACGCCGTAACAAACGCGCCCATCATGCCGCCAATCAGCGAGCCGAGAATAGGGAAAATCAGCGTGCCCAAAAGCGTGCCGATAAAGCCGCCCGCGCCGATAAAAAATACGGCAAACCAGGAAACCTTCTTGCGCTTGATGCCAAAAAGGCTCACGCAGAACTCCCAGCATTCGCCCACGGCATAAATCAGCACCATCGCCGAAAGCAGCCTGCCGTTAAAATAAATTGCTTCATCAAAAAAAGCAAAGACAAACGCCGTCAGCAGCATCAGCGTATTACCAGGCAAATCGAATATAGTAAGCAGCGGTCCGCCGACCGCCACCAAAATTGCTATTGTCCGTTCAACTAAAAATTCCATATTAATCCTCCCCGGATATATGTTGGTTTAATTATACCACAGCGCTGTGCAGCATTAGTCACCAATCTGTCACGAGAATTAGAAATATGTGTAAAATCGTTGTGCGATATGCCATAAAATGTTAAAATTACAAGACAGATATTATTTCCTAAGGAGGTCCATTGTGAACGACATTCTCACAACACTGCAGCCCTGGTACCAATCCATTGGCGCCTTCTGCTTCTTCACTATTATCCGCTATATTTACAAAAACTTTGTTATCCGTCTTTTGCGCCGTCTGAACGACAAGGTGTCCTTCAGCTATGGCGAGGATTTTCTCAACGCCTTCGAAACACCAATCAATATTGCGCTCTTTATTATTGCGTTCTATGCAGCCATCAACCTGTCGCCGTTGGCATCCATCCACGATGTAAGCTTCACTGACCGCATTCTGCGCACGATGATTGTCACCAACTTTTTCTGGGGCCTGTATAACCTGATTGATACGACGCATGGCGTGTTCTTCGATTTACTGGAGAGATTTGGTATCCAGACTGATGAAGCCATTGCCAACATCCTCGCGACCATTTTCCGTCTGATTATCATCATGCTGGCCTTTGTAACCGTGGCCCGTGAATGGAATTACGACATCAGCGCCTTCATCGCCTCCCTCAGTATCGGCTCACTGGCTGTTGCTTTCGCAGCCAAGGACGCTCTCGCCAACGTTTTCGGCAGTATGATTATTCTGCTCGACAAGCCCTTTAAAATTGGCGACTGGATTAAAGCCAACGGTATCGAAGGCATCGTCGAAAGCGTTTCCTTCCGCAGCACCTGTATCCGCACCTTTCCGCAGGAGCTCGTTTATATCCCGAACTCCCTGCTCAGCAATACGCCGATCACAAACTACACGCTGCGCGAACGGCGCCGCATCGACTTTACGCTGGGCCTGACCTACGGCACCACCGCTGCCCAGCTTGAGGAATTCATCTTCAAGCTGAAAAACTACCTTGAGGACCTCACTATCATTGACGAAAAGGATGTGCGCGTCCACTTCCTCACCTACAACAGCAGCAGCCTCGATGTGCGCGTTGTCTGCTACGCCAAAACAGGCAAGCATATTGAATATCTCAACATCATGCAGGAAATCAACCTGCACACGCTGGAGCTGCTCGAAGAGGTCGGCGTAAGCTGCGCCTTCCCCAGCACGAGCGTTTATTTTGAAAACGAGCTGCACGAAAAGGTTGAGCAGCCCGCAGAAACAAAGGCGACGAAATAGTTTCACTATTATTTCGCAGAAAATAATTCTTAATTAGTTTATAATAGAATTATAATAAGTATCTAAGGGGGTGTGCCTATGGCAGAGCAGCAGGCTCAGGTCATCATCATCGGCGGCGGTCCGGCCGGAGTGAGTGCGGCACTCTATCTTGCACGCGCCGGAGTGCGCACAACGATTATAGAAAACGGACCGGGCGCTTTGGCCAGAGCGCATAAAATCGACAATTATTACGGCATTGCCGCCAGCGGCGCCAGACTTTACGCCGCCGGCTTAGAGCAGGCCGAGGCCTTAGGCGTAAGCATCAGGCAGGACGAGGTGCTCAGCGTGGAATATACGGACAGCTTCACGCTCAGCCTGAAAACAACGGCAGAGCAGCTCAGCGCACCTGCCCTCATCCTCGCCACCGGCACGAAGAACATCACGCTCAACCTGCCCGGACTCGTGCAGCTAGAGGGCAAGGGCATCAGCTACTGCGCTGTCTGCGACGGCTTCTTCTTCCGTAAAAAGCAGGTTGCCGTCCTAGGCAGCGGTGCCTACGCCCTGCATGAAGCAGCTTATCTGCGTCATCTGGCGCAGAGCGTAACCATTCTCACCAACGGTCAGAGCGGCGAAGCCGCGCAAAACGCAGGCTTTGACGTAAAAACGGCCAAGCTCGTACAGCTCAACGGCGACAGCAAGCTCACCAGCATCAGCTTTGACGATGGCAGCACGCTGGATGTCGACGGCCTCTTTATCGCCATGGGCACAGCGGACAGCACGGACATCGCCCGCAAGCTCGGCGCACAGACGAATGGCCGCTTCATCAAAATTGACGCAGACGGCAAGACCAATATTCCCGGCCTCTTTGCCGCCGGCGACTGCACTGGCGGACTGCTGCAGGTATCCAAGGCCGTACACGAGGGCGCGCAGGCTGGACTTGCGGCATTGAATTTTATTAGAAACAAATAAGTTTTTTAAGCGAATGACAAGGAGTGATATACTATGTTAGCAATTACCAAGGAAAATTTTCAAGCAGAGGTAGAGCAGGCACAAGGCACTGTGCTTGTAGATTTTTGGGCACAATGGTGCGGCCCCTGCCGTATGCAGGCACCGATTCTGGAGGCCTTCGCCGGTGAGCATAGCGACATCAAGGTTGCTAAATGCGACGTTGACGAAAACCCGGAGCTGGCAGAAAAGTTCAGCATCATGAGCATCCCCAGCCTGCTCGTTTTCAAAGGCGGCAAGCTTGTAAAATCTGCAGTCGGCCTGCATGATAAAGAGGCTCTCGCTGCGCTGGTAAGATAATTTTAAACAACACACAAAAAACTCTCTACTCGCCCTGCTTACGCAGAGCATCGTAGAGAGTTTTCTTTTTGCCGTACCGCTTCCGCGGCACGGCTTATTTTTTTGTTAAGCGAAAGTCTTATTCCTGACCTGCCAGCTTTTTGTAGCCGTCCAGACGAGTCTTAGCGTCCTTCTCGGTCTTTTCAAACAGTGCTTCAGCAGTATCCGGGAACATCTTCTGCAGGGAGCTGAAACGAACCTCACCCATGAGGAAATCACGGAAGTTTGCAGTCGGCTCTTTGCTATCCAGAATGAACGGATTCTTGCCTTGCTCCTTCAGCTCAGGATTGAAGCGATAGGTTGCCCAGTAGCCGCAATCCACAGCACGTTTTTCCTCGAGCTGGCTGCAGCCCATGCCAACCTTCAAGCCGTGGTTGATGCAAGGTGCATAAGCGATAATCAGGGACGGGCCGTCATATGCCTCTGCTTCAGCAATAGCCTTCAGCGTCTGGTTCTTGTCTGCGCCCATAGCAACCTGTGCAACATATACATAGCCATAGCTCATAGCCATCATGCCCAGGTCCTTCTTCTTCGTCTTTTTGCCGCTGGCAGCAAATTTAGCGATTGCCGCAGTCGGAGTAGATTTAGAGGATTGGCCGCCGGTATTGGAATATACCTCGGTATCGAAGACCATAACGTTAACATTCTCGCCGGATGCCAGTACATGGTCCAGACCGCCGTAGCCGATATCATAAGCCCAGCCGTCGCCGCCGAAGATCCAGTGGCTGCGTTTAACGAAGAATTGCTTCTCGTCATACAGAGCAGCGCATTTATCGCAGTTATCTTTATATTTTTCCAGAGCAGCAGTCAGTGCATCAGCACGCTCACGGGTGCCTTCGCTATCATTAACATGCTCCAGCCAATCGGTCAACGCAGCCTTAAGATCCTCAGGCAGCTCGCCTTCCAACATAGCCTTTACCATGTCTTCTACGCGCTCGCGGGATTGCTTAACGCCCAGGAACATACCCAGACCATATTCAGCGTTATCCTCGAACAGAGAGTTTGCCCAGCTCGGACCATGACCGTGGCAGTTTTTGGTGTACGGCATAGACGGAGCAGATGCACCCCAGATAGAGGTACAGCCAGTTGCATTGGCAATCATCATACGGTCGCCAACCAGCTGGGTTACGAGCTTAGCATACGGAGTTTCGCCGCAGCCTGCGCACGCACCGCTGAACTCAAGCAGCGGTTGTTCGAACTGAATGCCCTTCATGGTTTTCTTATTCAGCGGATTAGCCTTCGGAGCAACCTCTTTTTGGCTGTAATCCCAAGCAGCAGCCTTCTCCAGCTGAGTATCAAGCGGCTTCATAACGAGAGCCTTGCCCTTCGGAGCCGGGCAGACCTGAGCACAGTTGCCGCAGCCTGTGCAATCCAGCGGAGAGATGCTCATGCTGAACAGCAGGCCCTTCGCGCCGATCGCAGGCTTGCTCGGCAAAGTTGCCGGAGCCTTAGCAGCCTCTTCCTCGGTCATGAGTACCGGACGGATAGCAGCATGCGGGCAGACAAAAGCGCACTGGTTACATTGGATACAGGTGTCCATCTGCCATTCCGGTACGTCGATAGCGATGCCGCGTTTTTCGTAAGCAGCAGTGCCGCTCGGGAAGGTGCCGTCTGCATAATCAGCGAAGGCACTTACAGGCAGCTTGTCGCCCTCGAGCTTGTTCATCGGTACGAGCAGCTTGTCAACAAATTCGTTGCCGGTTGCAGCTTCAGCAGCAGTGTCGCCAGCCTCAGCCCAGCCTGCCGGAACCTCAACAGCTACGATAGCGTCGATGCCCTTGTCGATAGCAGCATTGTTCATGTCGACAATGTTCTGGCCCTTCTTGCCATAGGAATGCTCAACAGCATCCTTCAGGTATTTAACAGCATCTGCCAGAGGAATAATATCTGCCAGCTTGAAGAATGCAGACTGCATAATCATATTGATGCGGCCGCCCAGACCAATTTCCTGAGCAATCTTTACAGCATCAATGATGTAGAATTTAATATCGTTCTTTGCGATATAGCGTTTGAGCTGACCAGGCAGCTGAGCGTCGAGCTCCTCAGGCTTCCAGTTGCAGTTCAGCAGGAAGGTGCCGCCTTTTTTCAGACCAGCGGTTACATCATATTTATGAACATAGGACTGATTGTGTACAGCCACAAAATCAGCAGCATCAATCAGGTACGGTGCCATAATAGGGGTATGACCGAAGCGCAGATGGGAAACGGTTACGCCGCCGGATTTTTTACTATCATAGGAGAAGTAGCCTTGTGCATACATATCAGTGTAGTCACCGATGATTTTGATAGCACTCTTGTTAGCGCCAACGGTACCATCGCTGCCCAGGCCCCAGAACTTACAGCCCTTGGTGCCGGCCGGAGTTACATCAATGCCTGCAACACACGGCAAAGAGGTATTGGTTACGTCATCAGTGATGCTGATGGTGAAGTTGTTTTTCGGCTCTGCGCTTGCCAGATTGTCGAAAACAGCTACGATATCGCCAGGCAGCAAATCCTTGGAGCCCAAGCCATAACGGCCACCGATAATCATCGGCTTGCGGTCGCTTGCATAGAAGGCAGCGCGTACATCAAGATACAGCGGTTCGCCAAACGCGCCCGGCTCTTTGGTGCGGTCCAGCACAGCGATACGTTTTACGCTTTGCGGAATTGCGCCCATGAAATGCTCGATGCTGAACGGACGGTACAGGTGAACTACTAGTACGCCAACCTTTCTGCCTTCAGCGTTAAGCTTCTCTACAACAGTGCGAACGGTTTCAGAAGCAGAGCCCATGATGATGATGATATCCTCTGCATCCTCTGCGCCATAATAGTTAAACAGATGATATTCACGACCGGTCAGCTTGCTGATTTCGCCCATGTAGTTCTCTACAATTTCCGGCAGAGCATTATAATAGGTGTTAACAGCCTCACGAGTCTGGAAGTAAATATCCGGGTTTTGTGCAGTGCCGCGGATAACAGGATTATCCGGATTCAGGCCACGTTTACGGAAGGCATCTACTGCGTCCTTATCGAGCAGCTTTTCCAGATTAGCATAATCCATAACCTCAATCTTTTGGATTTCGTGAGAGGTACGGAAGCCGTCGAAGAAGTTCAGGAACGGAACGCGGCCCTTGATAGCACTCAGATGTGCTACGCCTGCCAGGTCCATAACCTCCTGTACGCTGCCCTCAGCCAGCAGAGCAAAGCCGGTCTGACGTGCAGCCATAACGTCCTGGTGGTCACCAAAGATAGACAGAGAGCTTGTTGCCAGCGCACGTGCAGAAACGTGGAATACAGCAGGCAGCAGCTCGCCAGCCATTTTATACATATTAGGAATCATCAAGAGCAGGCCTTGAGATGCGGTATAAGTAGTAGTCAGCGCACCCGCCTGCAGAGAGCCGTGAACTGCGCCGGAGGCACCAGCCTCAGACTGCATTTCCATCAGCTTTACTGTCTGTCCAAAGATATTCTTTTTACCTTGGGCAGCCCATTCGTCAACAACCTCAGCCATCGGAGAAGACGGGGTAATAGGATAAATTGCGGCTACATCAGTGAAAGCGTAAGAGATATACGCAGCAGCTGTGTTGCCGTCCATAGTTTTCATTTTTACCATCGGATTCCCTTCTTTCTAAAAAATATTGCAAATTTCTTTGACCAAATCAAAAGCAGCAAACGTAAAATGCTTGCACAATTAGTATACACTATTTACAGCCTTTTGTAAAACATAAGCGAAAAGTATACAGCATATTTCTTGCAAAGAAAATGTGAAAATTACGCTCTTGTTATAAGAAAAAAGGCGCACCGGCAAAAATGCTGTGCGCCCAAAAAATAAGCCTATGCTTCGAGATAAATAGCCTGCTCCAGCTGCTCCGTCACATAGCCGATAACAGCAGCGTCCGCCGCCACCGCCCGCAGCTCTGCCAGGCAGGCTGCAGCCTCCGCTTCGGGGACGGCACACAAAAGGCCGCCGCTCGTCTGCGGGTCGTAGCAGATATCCTGCAGTGCACGCGCAACATCGCCTACGACCTTGACGCCGGCCTCTGCAAAATCACGGTTGCGATACGCACCAGCAGGGATGAAGCCCATCTCAGCCATCTCGTAGGCCTCCTTATGATAGGGAACGTCCTGCACCCTTATATGCACCGTCACGCCGCTGCCCTGCGCCATCTCCAGGCTGTGTCCCAAAAGGGCAAAGCCTGTCACGTCAGTGCAGGCGTGCACGCTGTAGTGCACAAGCACATCATGCGCGTACTTATTGAGCGTGCTCATCTGCACATAAAGCTTGTCGAGCAGCGCCTGCTCCACAAGCTCAGCCTTTGCCGCCGTCGTGAGAATGCCCACACCCAAGGGCTTCGTCAAAATCAGAACGTCGCCTACACACGCGCCGCTGTTAGTCCACACCTTATCGGGCTGAACAAAGCCGGTCACCGCGAGGCCATAAATCGGCTCCGCTCCATGAATCGTATGGCCGCCGGTTATAATCGCACCTGCCTCATAGGCCTTGGCATAGCCGCCGCGCAAAATCTCCTGCACCGTATTCTTATCCATCTTCTCGGGAATGCACATGATGTTCAGCGCCAGGCGCGGCTCACCGCCCATCGCATACACATCGCTCAGGGCATTCGTCGCTGCAATCTGGCCATACATAAACGGGTCATCCACAATCGGCGGAAAAAAATCCGTCGTCTGCACAATCGCCAGCTCCTCACTCACCTGATAAACGCTGGCATCGTCGCTCTTGTCATAGCCGACCAAAAGCCTCTCGTCATAATGCGTCTGAAAGCCCTCCAGCAAATTGCACAGCGTGCCTGCGCCCACCTTGGCGCCACAGCCTGCACAGCTCGCCAGCTTCGTCAGCTTTACTTCATTTTCCATAGCTTCAACCTCCGCTTATTCAGCAGCAGTATACACAACCTCATAGCCATCGCCGCACTGAAGCACCAGCTGCTCCAGCTCAGGTGTCTGCAAGGACTCTGCAGCCTCCAGCGCCGCAGCCTGAAAAACCACACAGGTGCCGCAGCTGCTGCTCAGACTGCGAGGTACAGGCCGCAGCTGCGCCTGCCAGCCTCGCTCCATGCAAAGATGCTGAAAACGTACCGCACCAAAATGCGAAAAAAACGTAGCAATATACTGTCTCATTTACTCAAAGAAAGCGTAAACTCGCCGTTTGCCTCTGTCACCGCAACCTTGTAGCCCTGATGCTGCGCATAGCGCGTCACATTTTCCTTGGAAGTGTTATTATCCACGAGCACCTCATAGGCAGCCTCGCCGCTCATCATTGCCTGACGCGTCAAAATAACCGGCTCAGGACAAGAAAGACCTCTTGCATCAATAGTTTTCATAGCGTTCTCCTCACTTTTTATACGTATTCAGATAAGCAATCGCTGTAACCACAGCAATGCCGATAACAACAGCTATCTGGCCGTTAGCAGTCGGGCCATTGCCGCTGGAGGCCAGGCCAAAGTTATGCGCAAAAGCTGCACCAACGATAAAGCCAAGCAGCGTTACTGCGCTGTCAGAGTTACCCTCGCCGGACAGGATCAGCTGACGCATCGGGCAGCCGCCAAGCAGCACGCAGGCAAAGCCTGCCAAAAAGAGGCCCAGCACGTTCCACAGCGCATCAGTATGCGCAATCGGCTGCGCAGCAAAGCCAAGCTTGAAGAAAGCGCCGCCTGTTACAGAGGTCAGCACAATATTCGTAGCAGCAGCTGCCGCAACAACAGCTACAAAGCCCCACAGCATTTTTGTTTCTCTAAAGAGCACGAAGTCACGCAGACCGGCAATCATGCAGAAGCGTGTA
Organism: uncultured Phascolarctobacterium sp.; assembly: GCA_900551335.1. Lineage (GTDB taxonomy): Bacteria > Bacillota > Negativicutes > Acidaminococcales > Acidaminococcaceae > Phascolarctobacterium_A. Next base: position 10,139 of record URVO01000004.1, on the reverse strand, counting down.
CGCTGCGTCAGATAGCCGACTACTAAAGCCACACCCAGACTCACAGCAATAGCTGCATGCTTAGCGCCGGGACCGCCGCCAGCCTTCGTAAAGTGAATGAAGGCCGGTGCAGCAACGAGCAGCACCAGAAGCACAACGGCAATAGCAGACATAATGCTGCCCTCAGCCGCCGTCATCTTATAGGTACGCTTCAGGCTGTAGCCACGGTTCAGGAAGAAAATTCCGGCATAAATGCCTGCCGCAAAGCCTACAAGACCAACGATAGCATTCAAATCACCGCCGGCGATACGCAGCAGCATTCTGAACGGGCAGCCCAAAAACATCAGGCAGCCAATCATCGCAAAAAAGCCCAGGATAAAACGTGTCAGAGGAGAGCTGCCGCCCTTCGGCGCAAACTCGCCATGCAGATAAGCGGCAGCAAGAGCGCCCAGCACCAGGCCGCTGATTTCCGGACGAATATACTGCACAGCCTTCGCTGCGTGCAGGCCAAGACCGCCTGCAGTATCACGCAAAAAGCAGGCAATGCACAGGCCCATGTTCGCCGGATTACCAAAAAATACTAAAATTGCTGCCAGCAGACCAATAACTGCACCTGTTGCCACAATCGTCACTTGTTCATTCTTCATAAAAAGCCTCCTTAAATATTTTATACAAGAAGTATATCACAGCGCACGCACTTCTTCCAATATCATTTATAGATAAAGCAAATTGATTTATTAGCTTTTTAGATAGAAGTGTGTTAGAATATCCGTAATACAGGAGGAGAATACTATGCAGCAAATTTATCTCGACAATGCCAGCACCACCTTCCCCAAGCCGCAGGTGGTTGCTGACGCCGTTTACCAATATATCACGCACGCAGGCACCAATATCAGCCGCGGCACCTGCGCCACCAGCAGCGAAAACCTCGTCTACATGACGCGCGAGCTGCTCTGCGAATTTTTCGGCGCAGAGGACAGCAAAAATGTAATTTTTACGAAGAATGTCACTGAAAGCCTGAACATCGTCATCAAGGGACTGCTGCGCAGCGGCGACCATGTGCTTATTTCTGCTATGGAGCATAACGCCGTCATGCGTCCGCTCCAGCAAATCGGCACAGAGCTCACGGCTGACAACGCGCCTGCTGACGCCATCACCTTCAGCCGCATCCCCTGCGACGCAGAGGGCGCACTGCGCCTGGACGCTCTGCCGCAGCTCATACGCCCCAATACCAGAGCCATCATCATGACGCACGCCAGTAACGTCTGCGGCACAGTGCAGCCGCTCGCAGAGGTCGGCAGCTTCTGCCAGAAGCACGGCCTGCGCTTCATCGTCGACAGTGCGCAAAGCGCTGGCATTCTGCCGCTCAATATGCAGGAGCTGCACATCGACGCCCTCGCCTTCACCGGACATAAGGGACTGCTAGCGCCGCAGGGCATCGGCGGTCTGCTGCTGCGCGAGGATATTATCGACGAAATCTCGCCGCTCATCGTCGGCGGCACCGGCAGCCTCAGCCATACCGAGCGCACGCCGCGCTTCCTGCCCGACAAATTTGAAGCAGGCACGCTCAATCTGCCCGGTATCGCCGGCCTGCAGGCAGCGCTCATCTGGCTCAAGCAGCAGGGCATAGACAAAATCCGCATGCATGAGCTCACGCTGACGCAGCAGCTTTTAGACGGACTGCACCAGCTCGAAGCGCAAGGGCTGCTGCGTATCGTTGGCAAACGCAACTGCAACGACAGGCTCGGCGTCGTGTCTATCGCCACGGAGAAAATGGACATCGCAGAGCTGGCCTTCATCCTCGCAGATAAGTACGCCATCGCCACGCGCGTCGGCCTGCACTGCGCCCCACATGCCCACAAAACGCTCGGAACTTATCCCACCGGCACCCTGCGCTTCTCCTTCGGCTGGCGCAACACTGCTGCCGATGTCAGCGCGGCCCTGCACGCCTTAAGCGAGGTGCTCAGCCATGGACTTTAAGCAGCTGCAAAGCTTCGTCACCGTCGTGCAGGAGGAAAGCTTTACGCAGGCCGCCAGCAAGCTTTTTATCTCGCAGTCCACCATCAGCACGCACATCCGTCAGCTGGAAACTGCGCTCAACACCAAGCTTATTCTGCGCACAACCAAAAGCCTGCAAATCACGCCCAAGGGACGCGAGCTCTATGAATATGCCCAAAATATTCTCGAGCTCAAGGAGCGCATGCTGCAGGCCTGCTCCATCGAAAGCCAGCGCATCATTCACCTCGGTGCCTCCACCATTCCCTCGGCCTATATCCTGCCCACGCTTTTGGCCGACTTCGGCAGACTGCATCCGGATATTTATTTTATTATTCACCAAAGTGACAGTCAGGGCATCATCAGCGGCCTCAAGGACGGCCTGTTCAACCTCGGCTTCATCGGCATGAGCTGCGAGGATAACGACTTCTGCTGCCAGCCCTTCTGTAAAGACCGCATGGTGCTCATCACCCCTGTCAACGAGCATTTTCTGCACTACAAGCAGCAAAAGGAATTCGCGCTCACGGAGCTGCTGCGCGAGCCGCTCATCCTGCGCGAAAAAGGCAGCGGCAGCAAAAAAATGGCGGACAGCTTTCTTGCTCACAGCGGTATCGCTGAGGACGAGCTGCAAATCATCGCCCGCGTCAATGACCAGGAGGCCATCAAAAACCTCGTCGCCAGCGGCATGGGTATTTCTATTATCTCAGAAAAGGCAGCGCACAACTTCTTGCAGGAAAAACGCCTGCTAGCCTTCGAGCTACCGCAGGATTTTTCCGAACGCAGCCTCTACCTCATCTACCGCCAAAATTATCTGCTGCCCAGCTACGTCAAGGAATTTTTGAGCTTCATCAGCCAAAGCAAAATCTGAGCATAAAAAAGCGAGTACGACAAAGACTTATCGTACTCGTTTTTTATATGCTTATTTAATAATCGTAACAGGAACGGTCGCATTTTCTACTACCGTCTGACTGACACTGCTACGGAACAGGCCCTCCAGAACGCCCATGCCTCTGCTGCCCAAAACTATGCCGTCGCAGCGCTGCTCGCTCGCAGCACGCAGAATGCTTTCGGCAATATTGTTGTCATTCTCCAACAGATAGGTGCAGTCAATGTTTTTGCCACTGAGCATCATATAAGCTGCTTCCAGCAGCTCATCACCAATCTGAGCACGCAGACAGTCGCCATCTACTTCCATAACAGGCTGAAATCGTTTGCCGGAAACCACCGTCATAATTACCAGGCTGCCACGCGTATAGCTGACAAGCTCGCAGGCATATTCCAGCGCTCTCCAGGAGTAATCTGTACCGTCAATCGGTACAAGTATATGCCGCAGCATTTTATTTTACAATCAGAACAGGTACATTTGCGTACTGAGAAACCTTGGAGCTTACGCTGCCAAGGAAGAATTCAGCAATGCCGGAAAGGCCGCGGCTGCCGATAACAATAGCGTCTGCTTCTAATTTTTTGCTCAAAGCAATAATGCGCTCGGACGGATGACCAACCTCCAGGTGGAACTGAGTCTTGCCAGCATAATTAGCCAGTCTTTCCTGTGCCATCTCCAGAACCTTGTCACCAATCTTTTCCAGCTCACTGTTGCCTTGGCTTACAGTTGCATGGTCCAGAGGAACAGCCAAAAGAGCTGCATTGTTGTACGGTTGGATAACATTTACTACTTCCAGCTCGCTGCCAAATTTTTCGCCAATTTCTACAGCGGAATTCAGAGCTCTCCAGGAGCCTTCGCTACCATCAACAGGAACAAGAATTTTTTTAAACATTATAAAGCACCTCCACAGCAAATATTGCTTGATATTTTTTAATTCAAGAAGAACAATACTTCTTTACTTTAATTATTCTGCATTATAGGAAAAAATCCTGCTAAAATTATGCGCGACCGCGATTTTTTCTTCTTTCGTGAATACGCGCAGATTTTTTGCTGAATTTTTTCGGCTCATCTGCCAATCTTGCCATCTCCAGCGGGCTCTTCTCTTCCTGCGCAGCAAAATTTTCGCCCTTAACGAAGCGATAATAAATAGCTACAGCAGCAATCAAAATCAGCGGCACGCTGCCTACCATGTAGCGGTACTCGCCGGAAGCAATCGTAATAAAGTCAAAGATAACGATGCAGGCAGGCACCAGCAGAATCTGGCTCATGCGGGCAAGCATGCCCTCCTTGCCCATAAAGCGTACCACCATGCCATAAGCCAGAAAAGCTACGGCAAAGGATACAAAGGACATAAATACTAAAAACGCGAAAAACTCAAAGTTCATCTAACGAACTCCCTCCTTATTTATTTTCTGTAGCACGCCTGCCAATGACACGCGCTGCCCAGACACCGCTGGCGCTGGCCTGCGACAAGCCACGCGTAATGCCTGCGCCATCGCCAACAGCGAACATATTCGGCACCTTCGTTTCCAGATTGCTGTCCAGCTCGAGGCGTGCGCTGTAGAACTTCACCTCAACGCCATACAGCAGCGTATCAGCATTCGCCATACCGGGAGCAATCTTATCGAGTGCGTAAATCATTTCAATGATATCATCTAAATGGCGTTTAGGCAAGACCAAGCTTAAATCTCCCGGCGTTGCCGACAGCGTCGGCTTGCAGAAGCTCTTGAGCAGGCGCTTCTCATTCGTGCGGCGGCCCTTGACCAAATCGCCAAAGCGCTGCACGAGCACGCCGCCGCCAAGCATATTGGAGAACGAAGCAATGCGCTTGCCATATTGCAGCGGCTCATGGAACGGCTCGGTGAACTTGCTGCTGACGAGCAGCGCAAAGTTCGTATTCTTGCTGTGCAGCTTCGGGTCGCGGAAGCTGTGACCATTAACGGTGATAATGCCGTCCGTATTTTCTGCCACAACATAGCCATACGGATTCATGCAAAAGGTACGCACCACATCATTATACAGCTGTGTGCGGTACAAAATTTTTGCTTCGTAAACCTCGTCCGTAATATGCTTGAATACCTCCGCAGGCACCTCCACACGCACGCCGATATCCACCTGATTATTGATAAAATCAAGGCCCATCTTGCGGCACTGCTCCGTATACCATTCTGCACCGGCACGTCCCGGCGCAGCAATCAGATAGCTGCACTCAAGGCTGGCGCCCTTTTCCAGCTCCAGATGGAACGAACCATCCTCCTGGCGGCAGATTTCTTCAACAGCAGTATTGCAGCGGATTTCAATCTTGTCCTGCAAAAACTTATGAATATTCTCCATGATAATCAGATTATTTTCTGTACCCAGATGGCGCACCTTGGCGTTCAGCAGATGCAGGTCATATTTCAGCGCCTGAATACCAATCTTGCTGTTCTTCGTCGTGAAATATTCGCCGGGAGCACCATGACGGCAGTTCAGCTCATCGACATAATCAATCAGCTCAATAACCTTATCCTCCGGCAGATACTCGTTCAGCCAGCCGCCAAACTCCGTCGTAAAATTATACTTGCCGTCAGAAAAAGCTCCGGCACCGCCAAAGCCGCGCATAATGCTGCACGGATTGCAGTTGATGCAGTGGTCAACCTTCTTCGCCGCCAGCGGACAGAAGCGTTTTTCAATCCCATTGCCGGCCTCCAGCATCACAACCTTCAGCTGCGGATATTTCAGCACAAACTCATAGGCCGCAAAAATTGCTGCCGGGCCGCCGCCAATAATCGCTACATCGTACATAAAAATTCTCCTCTCAAATCTTCCCTAAGGAATAAGCATGTTGTCGCAAGAAAAAACCGCAGCTCAGTCATCAACTGCGGTTATATTCAGATATGCATTAGTCATTCAGCTGTTTCTTGATATAGCTGGGAACAACGCCCCTGTTCTCAATGCTGCGGAAGCCCTTATAGCCCTGCTCACGCATATAGTCAGTCACCATATACGTTGCTTCCTCTACGAGCACCAGCGCATGCGTAGCGTTTTTCTCCAGAAACGGTAAAATTTTTTCGATGTTTTCACGCTCGTCAACAATCTCGATAATAATCGGATAGTTGGCGTTGCCGCTGATTAAAGTGTTGACTGCACGCCCCACGCCACGCAGATTAGCTGCATAGCCTTCGACGCCGCGGCTTACAGTGCCTCCGGCCAAGCCCAGTCTGCGCGCTTCACGCAGAATCGCTTTATACAGCGGAACATCCTCAAGTAATACATCTTCACCAGTATATACCTTTAAGAAGGTAGTTTTCTTAAATTCCAAAGCCATGAATAACACCTCCATGAATCTTCTTGCAGCTTATTATAACATATAATTCGCCAGCCGTGTAAGTAAATCCTGCGAGAGACTCGGGCAAATATATAAATTGTAAGAAATGCAACAGAATATGCACAGCAAAAATTTTTTTCTTGTCATCTCCTGCAGAATATTTTATGATATAGAAGGGAACTCCCCAACAATAGCAATCACGAAAGAAGGTATATACATGTCTACATTAGCAACTAATCTTATCGGCACTGCTACCACCACCGTAACCACAGCTAACATTGCTGCCACCATGAAAAGCGGCTCGCTCGCAGTTTTCGCTACGCCTGCAATGTGCGCTCTCATGGAAGAGGCTGCCTGCGCAGCTGTCAACGCGCACATGGACGAGGGCGCTGGCACCGTTGGCATTAGCCTGAGCATCACGCACGACCGCGCTACGGCAATGAACGACACCGTCACCGCCACCGCTAAGCTCATCGCCATCGACGGCCGCAAGCTCACCTTCGAGGTCAGCGCGGCAGACAGCAAGGGAACCATCGGCAAGGGCACGCACGAGCGCTTCATCATCGACAACGAAAAATTCATGGCCAAAGTAAATAAATAACACGAAAGGCTTGGAGATTAGGCACACGACCTTTTCTCCAAGCCTTTTTTATACGTTATTTTACTTCTGCCAGCAGGCTCTTGATATCAATTTTATTTTTCTGCATACCCATGAGCAGCAGGAAGTCCTGCGTTTCCTCAAGGTCCTTGATATCCTTTTCTGTAATCTTCGTGCTGAAATCATACCACGGAGCCATAAGCTTGACCTCGTCCAGCGTCAGGCCGGTTTCCTTCGCCGTAAAGCCAAAGGCCTTCTCCTGCTCCTTATTCATGAAGTCAATGTTCTGCTGATGAATAGCAAGATATTTCTTCACAACCTCAGGATGCTCCTTCAGCAGCTTGCCGCTGACACCGATAACAATCGTTGCATCAACAAGACCTTCGCCGTTGCACAGCACACGGGCGCCAGCCTTTTGCGCACGCAGAACGTCCGCACCGGCAACCAGTGCTGCGTCTGCTTCACCGCTCATCAGCGCGTTCACGCTTGCAGGAATGCCCAAGGAAACAAAGTTTACAGCATCAGGCTTCAAGCCTTCTTTATTCAGTGCTGCCACCAGAATCTGGTGCAGAATCGTGCCCTTCGGACCGGCAACCTTCTTGCCCTTCAGGTCAGCCGCAGTTTTAATCGCCGGGTCCTTCACCATAATGTTGAAGGCCTTTGGCGCACGGCTATAAATGCCCACAACCTTCACATCAACGCCATTAGACGCTGCCAGAATTGCACTCGTGCCGCCTAAAGCACTGCACACATCCAAGCTTCCGGAAGCAAGTGCTTCGGTCTGCTTAGCGCCGGAGTTGATTTCCGGGAAGGTCACGGTAATCTTATCCTTGCCAAACTCCTTCACCAGAGTCTGGTTATTTTTGTCGACAATACTCGGGATGTTCAAAGGCGACTTAACATACGTAACCTTTAAATCCTTCACCGGCGGCGCTGCCGCCTCCTTTTTTTCACCTGCGCAGCCAGTGAGCAGAGTGAATGCTGTTAAAACACTTAAGCCTAAGGCAATGAGTTTTTTGTTCATATCTTATGAACTCCTTTCGTACCTGCAGCCGCAGCTGTTTCTTACAGTTGTAATTACAGTGCTTGCAATATTTTTTGCCGCAGCAATTGAAAATCGCTGTCTGCTGCCTGCCGCGGTTTGGGCAGCAAAACAGGCACATCATTTTTGACAGTGCCACTATCCATTATAAGGATTCTGTCTGCTAAAAGCAAGGCTTCCTCCACATCATGCGTAACAAAAATTATTGTTTTGCGCTGCTCCTTATATAAATAAAGCAGTGTCTGCTGCAAGCCCTGACGCGTAAAATAATCCAGCGCACTAAAGGGCTCATCCATCAAAATTACATCAGGATTATAAAAAAGCGTACGTCCCAGCGCAGTACGCTGCGCCATACCGCCGCTCAGCTCGTGCGGATATAAATTTTCGCAGCCCTCCAGACCAAGCTGCTGCAAAAGCTGCGGCAGCACCTTCGGCTCCAGCGCTTTGTCTGCACGCGCCGCCAAGGTGATATTCTCCGCCACCGTCAGCCACGGCATCAGCCTTGCCTCCTGAAAAACAGGCGCCAGCCGCAAGCCGTCCGCAAGCTGCACGCAGCCGCTGTCCGTCTGCTCCAAGCCGCCCAGCACGCGCAGCAGCGTCGTCTTGCCGCAGCCGCTGCGTCCGACGATGCAGGTGAAGCTATGCTGGGCAAAGCTCAGGCTCGTAGGCAGCAGTGCCTGCTTTTCGCCATAGCTTTTGCTAATATTTTCTGCTGTAAGTGCAGCCTCCACGCTCTTAGCCTCCTTCATTATCTTCTCCGCCACGGGAATAATCTGTCCAGCACAAGCAGAAAAAGATAATCTATCACCGTGCCAACAATGCCAATCGCCAGCATACCGACCAAAACGATATCCGGCCGCGACATCTCCTCTGCATCAAGAATAAGATAGCCGATGCCTGCCGATGCTGCAATCAGCTCCGCGCCTATCAGCGCACGCCAGCTATAGCCTAAGGCGAGCTGCATGCCGACAGCAATCGCCTCCAGCGCCGCCGGCAGGCGAATATAACGGATACACTGCCACTTGCTAAAATGCAGCGCTGTGCCCACCTCCAGCAGCTTCTTATCCACATTATGCACACCGCTGTAGGTGTTTAAAAACATCGGGAAGAACGACGCCAGCACAATAATCGTCAGCTTCGACGCCTCGCCTATGCCTGCCCAAAGAATAATCAGCGGCACAGCAGCCAGCGGCGGCACATGACGCAAAAACTCCAGCAGCAGCCAGCAATATTCGTCAAAGCGGCGGCTCTGGCCACAGACAATTCCTAACGGCAGCGCCAAAGCACACGACAGCGTGAAGCCAAGAAGGACACGCCTAAGGCTGACCGCCAGATGCGTAAGCAGCACGCCGCTCGTCAGCAGCTCGACAGCCTCACGCGCCACCTGCGCCGGCGGCGGCAGCAGATACGGACTAAAAAGCTGCCTGCTGCACGCTATCTGCCACAGGCACAGCAGGCAGAGCGGCAGCAGCAGCCCTCGCAAAATTTTCTTCAGCATATGCGCCTCGTCACCTTATCGTCACCGTCAAGGCTTCATTTCCCTCCGCAGCATCCTGCAAAACCTGCAGAAGCTGCTCGCCATACCAGCCCAAATGCGCCTCATCTGCGATTGCCGCAGGCACAACAAGCTCGGTCGCCGCGTCAAGCTCCGTCAGGCAGTCATATAAGGCATCAAGATTCGCGCCATAATAAACTGGCAGAGCCAGCACGCTACGCAGATAATTATGCAGTGCAGGCACGCTCTGCATATGCGCTAAGTCCAAAGTTATTGTTTTCATGCTCTTCCCTTACCTTCCATACATCTGCGTAAAATTATTGTAATGGTCGCCTGTATAATAAATCAAGCCGTCATTCGAGAACACAATACGTTTTGAATTTCTGTTCCCCTTGACATAATCAATATCGCATTCCTTCCAGCTGCGGCCACTTTTATCCGGCAGCTTCTTTTCGTAGTTGCCGTAGCGGTCGCCACCGATGGATTTGCCCGGAGCAACCTTATCCAAGGTGCCCTTAGTCTGCCAGCCCAGCTTCTTGGCCTCTTTTTTTGTGATATAGTTGTGCGGCAGATGCTTATACTCGTTAATATAGGCAGCGACATGCTCCTTGTCGGTATAAGCAGCGCTCTCGCTGATTTGCAGTTTCTTATCATTGCCGCGGGTATCAATATTTTGCTTGCTCGGCACCTTCGCACTCGTCGTCACCTGCGTGCCCTGCGCAGAATTATCCTTTGCAGGCGCTTTATCGCTGCCACAGCCGGCCACTACACTGACGCTGATAAGCAGCGCCAGGAAGAACGCTAAAATTTTTCGCATAGAAATGCTCCTTTCGGTGTGAA
>URVO01000003.1 GCA_900551335.1 uncultured Phascolarctobacterium sp. | reverse complement strand
GCGCCATGATTTCATGCTTCACCGTTTCTGCCGTAACCTCCAGACAGTCCGGCAGGCTCTCCGGCTTCACGATCAGCGAATGATAGCGCGCCGCCTCAAAGCCATCCTGCATATCCTTGAAGATTGGACTCGGCGCTGTCAGGTACACCTTATCCGCCTTGCCGTGCACAATCTCCGGCGCATGCACAACCCTGCCGCCGAACGCCTCGCCAATCGCCTGATGGCCAAGGCACACGCCCAGGATGGGGAATTCACCGGCCAGCTCACGGATAACGTCGAGGCAGATACCCGCCTGCTGCGGATTGCCCGGGCCCGGAGAAATAATAATATGACTCGGTGCCAGCGCCCTGATTTCCTCGAGAGTTATTTTATCATTACGTACAACCTTAATATCGGGATTTATTTCGCCCAGCAGCTGATACAGATTAAAAGTAAAGCTGTCATAGTTATCAATTATCAGGATCATGCTCACTCCTCCTCTGCCGTCATGCGCAGCGCCGTCATGCAGGCGCCTGCCTTATTAACTGTTTCCTGAAATTCGTTCTCCACGACGGAATCTGCAACGATACCGCCGCCAGCCTGAATATAAACGCGTTCATTTTTCTTCACCATCGTGCGGATAGTGATGCAAATATCCATATTGCCGCCAAAATCGAGATAGCCCATGCCGCCGCCATAAATACCACGGCGCTCCGGCTCCAGCTCGTCGATAATCTCACACGCGCGGATTTTCGGCGCTCCGCTTAGCGTGCCTGCAGGAAAAACGCTGCGCAAAGCATCCAGCGCATCCTTATCAGCGCTCAGCTGGCCTGTAACCTTGCTCGTGATATGCATAACGTGCGAAAAACGTTTAATCGCCTTGTAATCGCTCACGCGCACCGTACCAAAATCGCACACACGCCCCACATCATTACGGCCGAGGTCCACCAGCATATTATGCTCCGCCGTTTCCTTGGCATCCGCCAGCAGCTCACGCTCCAGCGCCTCGTCCTCCTCCTGCGTGCGCCCACGGCGGCGCGTGCCGGCAATCGGCATGCTGATAACCTGCCTGCCCACGACCTTCACCAGTGTTTCCGGCGAGCTTCCGGCCAGCTCCACATCATCATTATGCAAAAAGACCATGTACTGCGACGGATTCGTCGTGCGCAGATAGCGGTAGGCATCAAAAAGACTCTTGTTATAGGTCGCGCTGAACTTCTGCGCATAAACAATCTGGAACGCATCACCGTTTTTGATATATTCCTGACAGCGCAGCACATTTTTGGCATACTGCTCCCTGCTCTGGTTGCTCGTGAACTCGCCAAGCTGCGCACGCTCAGGCCGCTTCGGCTGCACAGGCTGCAGCAGCATTTCCTCCATCGCAGCAAGCTCACGCTCTGCCTTGGCATAATTAATCGCAGCATTATCTGTCTTGACGTTGACGATTAAGAAAATCTTCTGCTTCAGGTGATCGAAGGCAATCAGCTTGTCGAACAGCATTAAATCAACGTCGGCAAACTCCGCCTTGCGCTCCCTGTTCACCTGCATATCAGGCTCGCAGTAGCGCATAAAGTCAAAGCCAAACGTACCGACCAGGCCGCCGGTAAAGTTCGGCAAGCCCTCCAGCTGCGGCGCCTTATACTCCGCCAAAATATTACGGATGCAGCTAATCGGATCCTTCTCCTGATATTTAACGGCGGCACCGCTGATAATCTCGGCATTGCCGTCGGTAATCTTCAAGCGCAGCACAGGATCATAGCCTACGAAGGAATAGCGCGCCCAATGCTCGCCGCCCTCAATGCTCTCCAGCAAAAAATAATTACGGCTGCTGCGGCGCACATTATCCAAAAAGGCCAGCGGCGTCAGCATATCCGCCAAAACCTCCTTCGCTACAGGCACAGCCTTATACTGAGCAGCGTAGTTCTGCACCTGCTCTAAGCTTAAATTCAACATTTCATCACCTCATAGAAAATAATACTGCCTACGCAGCATTCGCTGCAAACACAAAAGCCTGTCCCCGGACTGACTAAATTCATAAGTCAATCCCAAGGACAGGCTAAAAATTCTTATACCTGCGGTACCACCTTGCTTCACCGCTTGCGCGATGCTCTCTCGCAGAGTGCCAGCACACTCCTCGCCCTTAACGCCAGCGCTGCGTCATCGAATACTCTCGCTTGCAGAAGCGATTTGACAATGCCCTCAGCGGTCCATTTATCAGCCTGCATCTCTATCCGGCTCCCAGCTCCCCGGACTCTCTGTAAGCGCATCTGCTGACTTGATCTCCGCCTCAACGGTTTGTGGTTTTTTTGAAGTTGTGCCTAGTGTAGCACTAAGCTTATTTTCCGTCAACATATTTTTACAAAAAAGCAGTGTAATTATATTTTTAGGATATTTTTGTAAAGCAAGTTACAATAAAAAGCCTCCGACTACATTTGTAATCAGAGGCTCATTATTTTTCCTTACTCCTTCAGGCTGGCAATCGCCTTTGCGGTATCCTCTGCGCCATAAACATAGGAGCCTGCAACAAGCACGTTAGCACCGGCAGCACGCACGAGCTTCGAGGTTTCAGCGTTAATGCCGCCGTCAACCTGAATATCAACGTCCAGACCACGCTCGGTAATCAGCTTACGCAGACGTTCAACCTTTGGCACCATGCTCTCGATGAAGGACTGACCGCCAAAGCCGGGGTTAACAGTCATCAAAAGCACCATATCCACATACGGCAGAATCTCTTCGATAGTCGCGAGCGGAGTAGCAGGGTTCAGCGCTACGCCGGCCTTCATGCCCTCGCCCTTAATCTGCTGGATGCAGCGATGCAGATGCTTCGTGGTTTCTACGTGCACTACAATCTGGTCTGCGCCTGCAGCCTTGAAATCAGCAATATATTTTTCCGGATTCTCTACCATCAGGTGGCAGTCGAAGAACAAATCGGTAACCTTGCGGATTTTCTTTACGACCGGCGCACCGAAGGTCAGGTTCGGCACAAATTGGCCGTCCATAACGTCGATATGTACCCAGTCAGCTCCTGCAGCTTCAATTTTTTTGATTTCATCAGCCAGAAAAGCAAAATCAGCAGATAAAATAGATGGTGCAATTTTAATCATCATTTTCTTCCCTCTTTCTCTTGTAAGTCCTTCACTTCCTGAAGCATTTGCAAATATGATTCATAACGGCTTTGAGCAATCTCACCAGCCGCAACAGCCTCCTTCACGCCGCAGACAGGCTCATGCGTATGCGTACAGGGACAAAAGCGACAGCTCTGCTCATAGCTGACAAACTCGCGGAAGGCAGCAAGAATCTGCTGCTCGTCCAAGCCCTCCAGCAGCAGGTTGCCAAAGCCGGGGGTGTCCGCAATATAGCCTTCGTCAAAGGGCAGCAGCTGTGCAAAGCGTGTCGTATGCTTGCCGCGGCCAATCTTTTCGCTTACCGCGCCTGTGCGCAGGTCAACAGTGCTGTCAATCGCGTTTATCGTCGACGATTTGCCTACGCCCGACGGTCCGCCGAAGGCGCAGATTTTTCCACGCAAACGCTCGCGCAGCGCCTCCACGCCCGTGCCCTGCTCTGCCGACAGCGTAAAAACCTCGTAGCCAATCGGCTCATAGACGCTTCTTACCTGCTCAATCAGTCCGGCAGGCGCAGTATCCTCCTTATTCAGCACAAGGATAGCCGGAATGCGCGCCAGCTCCGCCAGCGCCAGCAGCTTATCCGCAAGGATAAAGCTGAAATCAGGCGCAGCGCAGGCAAAGGTCGCCACGAATAAATCGAGATTCGCCATCGTCGGACGCAGCAGGAAATTTTTGCGCGGCAGCACAGTCGTAATCATGCCCTCGCCCTTTTCCTCGCTGCTGACCTCAAAGTTCACAATATCGCCCGTCGCCAGCGAAAAGCGGTTTTTCTTCATCTTGCCCTTGACCTTGCAGGTATAGGGCTGCTCTACGCCGTCAACCTTGACATAATAATAGCCATTGTAGTTTTTCAGGACTCTGCCTGCAAGCTCTGCCATGTTTTAGAGTCCCTTCTCACTAACCATTTTGCCGTCGCAAATGAGCTGCACACGCGCACTGCCCAGATAATCAACCTTCTGGCGCAAACGCACGCCGCCATTTTGCGTACCAGCATAAATCGTAGCCCTGCCGTTTTCATCATTCAGCACAATCTGTACGTTGCACGGCTTATTGCCCGGCACAACAAAGTCAACGTAAGCGCTCTTCTGCTCGCCGCTACCGGCAGCCACAGTAATGCTTACAGCTGCGCCCTCGTTCAGCTTGCTGCCCACGCCCGGGTTGCACGCCAGAACAACGTTTTTCTTGGCGCCGGCATCGTTAACCTTCTTGATTTCGCCCAGCTTCAGGCCTGCCTGCTCAAGCATGCCCTTAGCTTCATCAATATTTTTGCCGACGATATTCGGCACATCCTTATCGCCCTCGTTGACAACAAGGTCAATACCCGTGCCCTTCGGCGCCTTGTCCATGCCCCTCGGCGATTGGCTCAGAACCGCGCCGTTTTTGCCGTTCTCTTCATGGCGACGCGTTATCTTGCCCACCTTGAAGCCAGCGTCTGCCAGCGTCTGCTCGGCCTTGCCCAGCGACATGCCGGTTACATCAGGCACGGCCTTCAGCTCTGCGCCCTTGCAGATGGTCAGGATAATCAGGCTGCCCTGCTTGCGTTTTTCGCCAGCCTTCGGAGACTGCTGCATAACAGTGCCCGGCTTAAACTTCTCAGGGTCGCCATATTTTTCCTCAAGCTCTACCTTGAACTGCTTTTCCTCCAGCAGCTTCTGCGCCTCAACGACCGTCATATTCGTTACGTTCGGCACATCAATCTCTGCCAGATTACGGTTAAAGATGAAATGCGCTACAAGCGAAATCGCTACCACGCAGGCGGTAATCAGCATCATAAGTTTAGTATAGTTCAGCTTTTTACGTTTCATAAATCCCTTTAACCCCTTTTCCTCCTGCTCTGCAGGCTGCGGCAGCGGTGCAGTGCTTTCCATCGGTTCAGGTGCAGCAGGCGTCTCAAGGTGCTGCTCTCTGCGCACCGGCTTCATAATCATCGTTGCGCCATCATCGGCATTATCAGTGCAAGGCTGCTCGCTTGGCTTGACCTGTCCCAGCTCCTGATGATAATCCTCGCTGCTGAACGGGAACAGCTTCATCTTCAGGTTCATCAGGTCACGGCGCAGCTGACCGGCGTTTGCATAACGGTCCTCACAGCGCTTTGCCAGCGCCTTGTTCATAATCTCCTGCATACCGTCAGGAACCTTTTCCATAAAGTCCTTCAGCTGCGGCACAGGCTTTTCCACGTGCATCATCGCTACAGAAACCGCCGTCGTGCCCATATAGGGAACCTGACCGGTCAGCATCTCGAAGAGCACAATGCCCAGCGAATACACGTCGCTGCTGGCCGTAATCTTGCCGCCGCAGGCCTGCTCCGGCGAAATATAATGCACAGAACCCATAACCGACTTGGAATAAACCATCGTCTGGTTCGTCACCATCTTGGCGATACCAAAATCGGCAATCTTCGGATTCATGTTTTTGTCGATAAGGATATTCTGCGGCTTAATGTCGCAGTGAATAATGTTATGGCTGTGCGCGTGCTGCAAAGCATCTGCCAGACGCACACCGATTTCCAGCACGGAGTTCAGACTCAGCTTATGCTCCTGCATATATTCCTTCAGCGTCACGCCGTCCACATATTCCATAACGATATATTGATTGTTGCCCTCGGAAACAACATCGTAAATGTTGATGATATACGGATGCACCAGACGCGCCGCCGACTTGGCCTCACGTCTGAACTGCTCAAGCAGCTCCTTATCCTCGAGGAACTGGTCGCGCAGCATCTTTACCGCCACATTACGGTCTAAAAGCTGGTCGTGGGCCAAAAAGACTTCGGCCATACCGCCATAGCCTACGGGACGAATGATTTCATAGCGTCCGTTTAAGATGGTCTTGCCATTTTTATCCATTACAGCTTTCCTCCCCTTGCGTAGTCAAATCCAGCAAAATTAAAGAAACATTGTCTCGCCCGCCGTTGTCAAGGCTCTGCTCGAGCAGCGCATCTGCGGCCTGCACCAGGTCCGGCAAACCGACAAGCGAAGCAATCTCCTGCTTACGCAGCATATCACTGAGGCCGTCGCTGCACAGCAGCAGACGGTCGCCCTCCTGCACAGTGAAGTGGAAGAAGTCCGCCTCAACCTTCTCCTCCACGCCCAAGGCCTGCAAAAGAATATTGCGCTGCGGATGCACGAAGGCTTCCTCCTCTGTAATCTCGCCCTTCTCCTGCAGATTGGCTACAAAGGTCTGGTCATGCGTGAGCTGCTTCAAGCTGTCGTTGCGATACAGATACAAACGGCTGTCGCCTACATGACAGCAATAGGCATTATTCGCATCGGCAAGATAAAGCGCCGTCATCGTCGTGCCCATACCCGTGTACTGCTCATTGCTCACGGCCATCTTAAAGACATGCGTATTCGCCTTGTCGAAAGCGTCCAGCATAAGCTTACGGATATCCTGCTCGCCCATTTCATGACGCAGGCTGTACGTTGCTGCTTCAAAGGCCTTCACCGTCGAACGGCTGGCAATTTCCCCCGCTGCATAGCCGCCCATACCATCTGCAACAGCAAAAAGATATGGCTCACGCACCAGCAGCGCGTCCTCATTATTTTCTCTAACTAACCCGACATGGGTTCTGCTGACTACCTGCATTATTTACGCTCCTGTTCCTTGGCAAACTTCGCCCGCAGCTGACCGCAGGCAGCATCAATATCCTTGCCCATTTCCTTACGCACAGTGGCGTTAATCCTGTTTTTCTGCAAAATATGTACAAAACGCTCCACAGCATTCTTCGACGGACGCTCAAAGCCCTGCTCCGGTACGGGATTAGCCGGAATCAGGTTGACGCTCGCCTGCTTATAGCGCAGATAATTGCTCAAAAGCTCTGCATCCTGCGGACTGTCATTTTTATTCTTCAGCAAAATATATTCATAGGTAATCTGACGGCCGCTCGCCCTGCTATAGCTTTCCGCCGCCGCGATAACGTCCACAAAGGGATAGCCCTTGTTGACCGGCATCAGGCTCGTGCGCAGCTCTTTCTTGACGGCGTGCAGGGAAATCGCCAGATTTATCGGCTTGCCCTGCTCCTCCAGGCGCTTAATGCCCGGAATAATGCCGCAGGTCGACAGCGTCATGTTGCGATAGCTCATGTTGCAGGTGTCCTCGCGGTGCAAAAAGTCCAGCGCACCCAGCACATTATCAAAATTCAGCATCGGCTCGCCGCTGCCCATCACGACAACGCGGCTGACCTGCGCATTCTCCCCACGCAGACGCTCGTTGAACAAATACACCTGTGCCACAATCTCTGCTGCCGAAAGGTTGCGCACAGCACCGTTCAGACCGCTGGCGCAGAAGGCACAGTGCATATCACAGCCAACCTGACTGGAGACACACACGCTGTAGCCATAATCATGGTGCATCAGCACCGTTTCCACAGAATTGCCGTCCGGCAGGCCCAAAAGCAGCTTGCTCGTCATGCCGTCATTTGAGTTTTGCTCACGCAAAATCTCAATTTTGCGCGGCAGCACGCAGAAGCTTTGCTCCAGCGTCGCAATATCCGCCTTGCTCAGATTACGCATCGCTGCAAAATCAAAGACCGACTTTTGATAAAGCCATTGGTAAACCTGCTTAGCACGAAACTTTTTCATGCCTGCGGCTACGAACAAATCCTGTAATTCTTCTATTGTTAAGCCAAAGATATCCTTCATCTTTACTTACGCTCCAAAACACAAATATAGAAACCATCAATCTCGTCCACCTGCGGCAGAAGCTGCAGCTCTGTGACCTCCTCGCCTGTACGCGGATGCACAAAGGGCACACGCTGCCATTCTGGGTGCTTCGCCAAAAACTCCTCTACGAGATAATGGTTTTCACTCTGCTCAATCGTGCAGGTGCTGTATACCATGCGGCCGCCGTCCTTCACATACTTGGCAGCCTGCTCCAAAATAGCCAGCTGCAGCGGCGGGAACAGCTTCAAATCCTTGCGCTGCTTGCGCCAGCGTGCCTCTGCACGGCGACGCAGCACGCCCATGCCTGAGCACGGCGCATCGACAAGCACGCGGTCAAACGCGCCCAGCCATTCGCTGCGCTCCACCGTCGCATCGTTCAGCAGCGGCTCAATGCAGGTAATATCAAGGCGCTTGGCATTCTCGGCAATCAGCTCCAGCTTATGCTCATGCACATCGCAGGCAATAATCTCGCCCTTGTTCTTCATCAGCTGCGCAACATGCGTCGTCTTGCCGCCGGGCGCACTACACAGGTCAAGCACACGCATCCCCGGCGCAGCCGCGAGGAGCGGAGCGACGAGCATCGAGCTTTCGTCCTGAATATAAAAATGCTTCGGCAGCGCTGCCATCAAGGCGTGCAGCGACGGCAGCTTCTCGCAGACAATGCCGTCTGCACTCCACGCTGATGCATGCACCTGCGCCCCGGCCTCTGCCAAATCACGCAGCAGCTGTTCGCGCGTTGTCACCAGCGTATTCACGCGCAGGCAGACGGGCGCAGCGCTGTTATCGAACGCCAACAGACGCTCGGTACCCTCGCGTCCCCAGGGGCCTAGCCAGCGCTTCACCAGCCAGCGCGGATGGTAATACTTCAAGGACAGATAACCTGCATCGTCCTCGGCCTCCTCCGGGAAGGACAGCTCTCCGGCCGCCTGCTTGCGCAGCAGGCCGCGCAGTACGCCGTTGACAAATTTGGCGCTGCCCTCGTGGCTCACGCTGCGCGTTAGCTTCACGGCCTCGTTGCAGGCAGCGGAGGCAGGAATACGCTCCATATAGAGCAGCTGATAAGCGCTCATGCGGAGGATACACAAAATCTCCGGCGCCACCTTGTCGAGCGGACGGGTAACGCACTGCGCCAGATACCAGTCCAGCGTACCGAGTGCCTTTACCGTGCCGTAGACCAGCTCCGTCGCCAGCCTTCTGTCCAAATCGCTCAAACGGCTGCCTCGCAGATACTGGTTCAGCGCGATGTTTGTATATGCGCCATCATCAAGCACCATGCGCAGCACCAGTGCCGCTGCTCCACGCGCTGTATCTGGGTAATTAGTTTTTCTCTCTTGCGGCTTTTTGCCCGCTTGCTTCTTTAGCATTCGCTTCTCCCTTAGCAATATCGTCCTCAAGCATAAAAGTCAGCACTGCTGCTTCCAGCTTTTTCATGTCTACACGCGTATTGAAGCAGGGGCCGAAGGGACGCTCATTAAGCACGCCAAGCACCGGCAGCGGAAAAACATCCTGAATGCCGCTCGTGAGGTCGCGCTCACACGCAATTGCCTTCGGGCGTGCCTGCTTCACCATCTGACGCGCCAGCGTGCCGCCTGTCGCCACAGCGAAATGACAGCCATACTTATGCGCCAGTCCCAGCATCGAGCCTACACTGCAGCGGCCGCACTGCTTACAATTTTCTACGTTACGGGTAATTTTATGCACGCAGGTATCCAGCTGGATACAATGCGGCGTCAAAATCATAATACGGTTGGCAGGAACCTTCACCTTATGCTGCAGCACCAGCTTGTTGCTGACCTCGATGAAGGACTGCTCAATTTTATCTCGCGGAATATTAAATAAATGACCTAAAACTACGGCAAACGGAAAGAGAATATTAATCGCCTTCCATGCCCAGAAGTACAGAATTTTGATTACCGGTATACCCAAAAGCGCCATCACGATACCAAACACGCCGCTCAGCATTGCGATAACCAGCACCACGCCCACAAAGCCTAAGATAATGGGCAGCACCCAGCTAATCTGGTATAACCCCGGAAAGCTCACCTTCCAGACAACGTAAACCATCACTGCACTCAGCAGCGCACTGACAGAGGTCAAGGCCATAAAAATACGTTTTTTGGGTTTAAAAAGTTCATCTTCCATTGTATTTAAATAGAATGCTCCTTAATGAATAAGCCTCAGACACAAAAACACCTGCGGCTTTAGCCAAGAATATCGCCCTCGGCAACACCACGGCCGTTCAGGAAAACCTGCGCTGCCATTCGCTTCTTCGACTCCGGCTGCACCTCAGTAATCTCCAGCACGCCGCTGCCGCAGGCTACGAAAAAGCTGTGCTTGCCTGCTTCGACAACAGTGCCGGCTGCAGCCTCGCTCTTTTTCTCCGTCAAGCGGCTGCCCCAGATTTTCAGGCTCTTGCCGTTCGGCAGCTTCGTGAAGGTGCTCGGCGCCGGATTAAAGCCGCGGATAAGGTTATGCACCTCCTGCGCACTCTTCGTCCAGTCGATATGCTCCATGCTGCGGTCAAGCAGAGTTGCATAGGTTGCCTCCGCATCATTTTGCGGCTCAGCAACAGCCGTGCCGGCTGCAATATCATCAATAACCTTTAAGAGCAGCGCTGCACCCTGCTCGCGCAAAGCGTCATGCAGCTCGCCCATCGTCGTATTCTCTGCGATAGGCACAACAACCTTCTCCAGCATCGCGCCGGTGTCCATGCCGATATCCATCTGCATAATGGTGACGCCGGATTCCTTCTCGCCCTTGATAATGGCATATTGAATCGGCGCTGCACCGCGATACTTCGGCAGCAGCGATGCGTGAACGTTGATGCAGCCATGCGGCGGCAGCTCCAGAATCTCACGGCTCAGGAACTGGCCAAAGGCAGCAACAACAATCAGCTCCGGCTGCAGCTCGCGCAGCGTCTGCACGAACTCCGGTGTCTTCACCTTCTGCGGCTGATAAACCGTCAGGCCCTGCTCCAGAGCATATTCCTTAACTGGCGTCATCAGCATCTTGTTGCCGCGTCCCTTCGGACGGTCAGGCTGCGTAACCACGCCCACAATTTCATGCTTACCGCTTTCGCACAGCGCCTGCAGGCTGCCTACTGCGAAATCAGGGGTTCCCATAAATACTATACGCATATTTTTTACCTCACTAAATTTTTATCGTAAACTATGACGCTTTTTCATGCGTCACCGCTAAAAAATTATCACATCAAATGGCGCAGCAAAAAGTTCTGCCGTAGATGGTGCTTTTTCATGCGTCATCATTTCAATGCGTCTGACGGATTCTCCTTAGCCTTCGGCGAAATAGTCTGCGCCTTATCAATGAACAAAATACCGTCCAGATGGTCAAGCTCATGCTGGATGCAAACTGCCAGCAGACCGCCTGCCTGCAGCAGCATGCGCTGTCCGGTTCTGTCGGTGAACTCGCACTCCACATATTCCGAGCGCTCCACCTCGCCCTCATAATCAGGCACAGACAAGCAGCCCTCGCTGCCAACAACCTTGCCCTCACGCTTCACGATAACGGGGTTAATCAGCTCATACAAGCCCTCGCCCACGTCGATAACGACAACGCGTTTGGACACGCCAACCTGCGGTGCTGCCAGACCAACGCCATCAGCCGCATACATAGTTTCTGCCATATCCTTCAGCAAACGCTGTAATTTTTTATCTATACGCTCTACCGGCTTTGCCTCCTCGCGTAACACGGGATTGCCGGCAATCATAATTTTTAATTTAGCCATTTTTTGTCCTCCTTATATGCTCTGTCTTAACACCTTATTATAGCACAAAAGCCTGACAAAAAACAATTTTTCAGGCTTAACTTCCAGGCATCTTCACAAATCTGTGCATTTTAACAGCAAAAAGACTGCCGCAGCCGCTCCCTGCTCGCACAGATACAAGCAGGAACAGCCAAGCAGCAGTCTTTTACACTTATATTTTACACTGAACGCATAAAAACACCCCACCCAAACAAGGAGATTTGGGCAGGGCGCCAACCAAAAACCAACAATTTAGTTCTTACAGCTTATTAAATACGTCTTCAACCATTTTCCAGATTTTCGCGCGGTCTACCTTGTAAACAATCTTCGCATTCTGCGCACCTTCAGGACCGAAGCCGTGGAACGCCATCGTCTGGCCATAGCCAAAGCCATAGTGGTCGTCTACATCAATCGGCAGCGTTTCCGATTCCAGAATTACGGTCGGGTCAATCGCTACTGCTGCTGCCAAAACGTCCCAAATATAGTTATGATAATTTGGATCGTTGCGGAACAGCGGAGTCGCATAATGGTTCTCCCACATAGCCTTGAAGCGGTCGCTCTTAATGCGGCTTTCCAGATCCTTGAAATCAGCATTGCTCATCAATTCCTTGCTGCAAACATCCAGCGGCAGGAAAATCTGCTCCTTCCACGGAGCGCGGTAAACCTTCTTCGCGGTTTCCGGATCAATCCATACGTTAAACTCTGACGTCGGCATAACGTTGCCCTCGCAGAAGAAAGCGCCTGCCATATAAACAACGCGTTTAGCCAGTGGAGCAATCTCCGGCGCCTTGTCGAGCGCCGCAGCCAGGTTTGCCGCACTGCCGATAGCTACAATAGTTACCTCTCCAGGATGCTTTTTCACAGTATCAATAATAAAGTCAGCAGCAGCCTGCTTTTGCGGACGCATAACAGGCTCGTCCAGATAATTCTTGCGGTATTCACCGGTCCAGGATACCGGCTGAGCATAGCCTGCAGCACCAAGATGAGAATCGAAGCCGCGGCCAAAGAGGCGTTTTTCTTCCTTCATATTGGCAAAGCGTCCCTTGCGCGTGGTTTTGTTCACGCCCATATATACGGGAATATCTGTACGGCCGATGCCCTCAAGCTGGCGGATAGCGGAAGCAGTACCCGTTTCTACCCAGGTGTTGCCGATAACAATGGTCACGCCCTTGAGATCCATCTTAGGCGATTCAGCGAGCATCATCATCGCTACGCCGTCATCGAACAGATCAACCATATCAGCGTCCAGAATAACCTTTTCGCGCTCTGCTGCCTCAGCAGACATCGGCGGCGTCAAGGCAGTCATGCCCAGGCACAGCGTCAACAGTAAGCAGCCGCATAAGCTCGTAAATTTCTTCATTATCTTCGACCTCCTTTCGCCTAAAGGCTTAACCTTCACACGCAGTGAAGAAAATTTATTGACTTAATCAATCTCGTGCAAATAAATACTGCCATCTCTGCCGCTGGCGCAGATAGCAAACTTGCGCAAGCTGCCAGCGTCATCCTTGAAGGCAATACCGTTCTTGGGAATAGTTTCGAAGCTGCTCAGATGCAGGTACAGCTTAGCGCCTGCCTGCAGTCTCTCCTTGCTGTAGAGAACCCTGCTCGCATCTCCCTGCAGGTCAAGCAGCTGGAAGTCCTGCAGCTCAGCATTGGTGCGGAACAAAACCTCTGCTCCCTTAAACGGATCAGGCACCGAAACCTGCTCATAGCCGGAAAGGTCTGCCTGGGGATCCTGCAGCTCATGCACGCCCATGATATGCAGGTATGGCATTGCCAATCCCTTGAACTTGGAGCCTCTCTGCTTATATTCATGCAGCGGCAGCAGCTCCACCTCTGTGCTATAGCTGGAAAGCTCACTGCCCATTTCAAAGAATTCGTCTGCCGTCATCTGCATTCTCTCCGAAGCACTTGTAAACGCTCTGCCGTCACTGCTGCGATAAACCTCGAGTCCGCCAGCTCCCTCCTGCGCTTTGGTGAAGTACAGTCTCAGGCATCTAGTGCTGCCATCCTTCAGCAAATCATGCACGGCCAGCAGATATTCTGCATTGCTGATATTGCCTCGCGTCAGCAGCGTGCCATCAGGCTGCAGCTCCAGACTGCTACGCGCCCAGCCCTCATCAACAAATTTCACCTGTCCTTCCACAAAGGTATAGACAGCATACAGCTCCTTGCCATAATAGCCCTTGCCTCTTTTTTCATTATTATTGAAAGCTAAAATCAGCTCCGGCACCTTGTCATTATTGATGTCCAGCAGCGTATAGCCAAGATGCTTTACGGCCTCGTCGGCATTAAAATGATCGCGCAGCTCGTAGATGCCCGTTGTACCCTGCTGTGGCAAGCGTTCTGCATTGCCATTAGCCAAAAAATCGTAGATGCCATCTACAATATTTGCATATCCCAGCTCATAGGCAGGCACCTTGACAATAGCTGCAGCGGCTGCTGCCGCCTCCGCCTTCGGCACCTCTGCCTGCGGTGCGGCCGCCTTCTTCTCTGCGCCACAGCCAAGCAGCGTGGCGGCCAGCAGTGTCAGCAGCACGCCTTTAACCAGCTTACACCTCATCACGCCATCTCCTTTCCCAAGCCAAAATCAAAAGCTCAGCTCGTCAAATAATTTAGTCGTGCTCTTGTCCTCATTAATCCGATAAATCAAGCGTCCATGATCCTCCAGCAGATAATAGCCCTCGCCAGGCTCACCATAGACTGTTACCTGAATATAATCAAAAGCCTGCGGAATATCGGCATAGCGGCTCTTTTCCTCGCCAATACGCCAGGTGCTGTAGCTTCTGCTGTCCTCACCGCTCAAATCCTCTTGATTAAAAACGAAATATTTAAAGTAGCCTATAGCCATGGTATCAGAGAATGCGTCATGGTCGTCAGCATCGTCGTTGTAAAGGAAGCTGTACTTACCATCAGGCGGTGCCTCCACATATTTATCAAGAGTTTTGGCTGCGCCAAGCGTCCAGCCCTCGCCGAGCATAGCGCCCATCTCGCCCTCCAGCGTCGCGCCCGCCGGAAGCTTCTCCTGCTCCACCTCAATCGGATAAAGATTGCCATGGCGATAATTAAAGCCATAGCCATTTTGCAGACTCGAAGCATAGGTCACGAAGAAAGTTCGCGTCAGGCTGCCATCAGCGTTCTGCTCCACCTCAAGCTTGCCAGCAGAATACAGCTCCCAACGTTCGCGTGGACTTGCTCCTTCGCCATAGCTGCTCACAAGATACATAAAGCTTCCGCGTGGCGTCCTATAGACATACGCCGTTCCCTTGACGCCCTCACTGTTGCGAGGCATAACATAAACATCTGCCGCCTCCACCGCCGCTGCCAGTCCGAGCAGCAGCAGTGTACTCACTAAAAGCCTTTGCCAAATTTTATTCAGCATCTTCATCACTGCCTTCTAATTAAAAACCGACTGATTATAAACAGCGTAAGAAATTTTTTCGATTATCCTCTTATCATTCACGGTGATATAGAAGCCATTCTCCAGCCTGTCAAAGCCATCGGCATCCATTTTGCTTTTCTGCCAGCCATAAATTTTCTGTCCAGGCTCATCATCCGGTGCATCAACCGGCGCCTCATTCCAGCCAAGCATTGAAAAACGAGAATTCAATGTCTTATAATCGCTAACATCAAAATACTGTCCCACTGCATAGCCGGCAATATCACCGGGAATCCTGTTAATCACTACCTCAAAGGTCTTGTCAGCTGCTTCATATAACAGAAACTCTCGTGGGCCGACGCGCACCTTTCTTACGTCAAAGGAACGCTTAATCTCCGGAGCCGGCTCAACAGGTCCCATCTTGTAGCCGGAATAAGCAGCATAATCTGCAGGATTCCAGATAAGCTCTGATTCCAGCGCTGCCTTAAAGCGACCAGCTATACTTGCGGCCTCCGGTTCAGCGCTCAAATACTGGCTTGCCATATAGCCTCTTTGTCCCCTCTCCGTGCTTCCGTACAGCCATACATATTCGTTGCCAGCCACATAAAAAACCTTTCTTACATAAAATTTATCTCCGTTTTGCAGCATCGTAACAACGTCGCAGTCAGTATTGGCCTCTGACCTTACGTTAACATCAGCTGCGTTGCAATATGTTTCATAGGGATAGCGAGGATTAGCTTCCAGCTCGCCGGAAAGATAATCTGCACTAATAGCAAAAGCCGTATTGGCAAGCAGCGCAAGTCCAAGCGCAGTGCCTAGCAATAAATTCTTTTTCACATCTATCCCTCCACTTCCAACCGGCTGCGTCCCAACCAGCTCATCTCTTGGCTATATTCTAGCGTAAAAAAAGCAAAAGCACCCCACTCAAACACGTAAATTTGGGTAGGGCGCAGCAAAAAACTACTAAAATCCGGCAAAATAAGCAATAAAAAGGGATTCCGCTAGGCCACCTGCATCAGGTGAGCTGCGGAATCCTTAAATTTTGTGGGGACTATTTAGTTATAGTAATATTAATATTCAAAACGGCCCTTGAGAGTAATTTCTTTATTTAAAATTGCTGTCTGACCTTTAGCAAACAGGCTGTCAATATCAAGATTCTCATCTAATACCAGCAAATCAGCATCAGCGCCCTCTGCTACACAGCCCTTAACGCCAGGCTTGCCAAGCAGCTCTGCCGGAGTGGAGGTCAAAAGCTTAATTGCGTCCTCCAAAGGCAGACCTCTGCGCACAAGGCTCTTGATCGTCAGATGCAGATATTTCGGAGAACAGTAGGTCAAGCCAATGCACTCACCCTGCTCATTAAATTTTGGCTGAGAGCCAAACGCATCACTGCTCAGCGTCAGATGCTCAGTGCTCATGCCTTCCCAGCTAAGAAGCTCCATAATTTTCTCTGCGCCAATTTCCATATCCTCATCAGTACTGCCAGCCGTCATATCAAAATAACCGCCACGGCGTACCAGCTTAGCGCCTTCCTCCATAAGCTCCTGCGTGCGCAGCATATGCGTAGGCAGGAAATTTTTTGCAGGAATATCGGAATGATCCAGTGCGTAGAACAAGGGATCAAGCTTGCCCACGCCGGAACCCATATGCATCGTTACCAGACCGGCAACATTTGCCAGCAGACCGCCACGACGAGTGGCCGAAGCGACTGCAATCAGCTCAGGTCCCTGCGGATTAGAGCTGCGATGATCAGAAACAGCAATCTTCGTGCCAATAATCGGCGGCACCATCATAATGTCCTTTTCCACAGAGCCGGTAATTGTAGTAGAGGGAATGCCATACGCGCCGGTCAGGCAGTACGCCGTAATGCCCTCCTCCGTCAAAGCGCGAGCCTTAGCCACCAGATTCTCTACGCTCCTAGTGATGCCATCTGTACCCAAAAGGCCCACTACAGTCGTAATACCGCAGCTAGTAATCTGGCTGAGCATTGCCTCCGGAACGCGGGAAGCAGGACCTTGCTCGCCACCGCCACCGGTGATATGCATGTGGATATCAATATAACCGGGCAACAGCTTTTTGCCGCTGAAGTCAAAAACCTCTACCTCAGGCACATTGTCATAGCCATCGATATGATCCTCAATACGTACAATCTTATCGGCAATAACCAAAACATCTTTTTTACCTAAATACTTAGGCGCATAAATCTCTGCATTTTTTATCAGCTTAATCAAATTCTTCACTTTACCTTTCACAAAACGTTATTTTAGCTCGACGGCTTATTTCTTCTCATCCTCCAGCTTGGTAATACCAATGCCGGTATAGCCGTAGAAAATAGCAATTATAAAGCCAGTGTAACACAAAATAGCCCACGGAGCATATTCCAAAGTATCTACGCCAGTGCAAGCAGCCATATAAGCGCCGGCAGCAGACCAAGGAATCAACGGTACGAACACCGTACCGGCATCCTCCAGAGTACGCGAAAGGTTCTTCGCCGCCAGACCTCTTGCCTTATAAGCATCACGGAACATTTCACCAGGAATCAGAATAGCCAGATAAGAGTTACCTGTGCATAAAGCCATCGTCAGGCAGGACGCAACAGTGGAAGCAATCAAATCACCAGTAGATTTTGCAAAGCCCAGAATTTTTTGCAGCACAACCTCCAGACAGCCAGCCTTACTCATAATGCCGGCAAAGCAGAACGCACAGAATACCAGCAGAGTCGTACCCATAATCTCTGCCATACCGCCACGGTTCAGCAGCTTCACAATCTGCGGCGCAGCAGTCGCCGGATCGAAACCAGGATGAGCAATCATCGTGATTTTGAAGCCTTTAACAGTAGCCTGCAGCAAATCCTTCAGACTTATGGTCTGAAACAGCAGCGCTTCGATGCCAGCCAGTACGGTGGAACCCATCATTACCGGCAGCGTCGGTTTTTTCAAAATAGAGCCTGCCAGAATCAAAATAACCGGCAGTAACAGCAGGATATTAAAATTATACATGGACTCGAGCTGAGTTAACATCGTATTAACAGACTCTGAGGAAACATCATTGCTGCCGCTATTCTGGAAGCCAACGAAGGCATAAACCACTAAAGAAATAATTGTTGCCGGAATGGTCGTCCAGAACATATGACCAATGTGCTCATACAGCTTGGAACCTGCTGCAACAGGTGCAAGGTTCGTTGTATCAGACAGCGGAGAAATTTTATCACCAAAATAGGAGCCTGCGATAACAGCACCGGCTGTAGCAGGCAGGCTTACGCCAATCGTGCTGGCAATGCCCATTAGTGCTACGCCCATCGTAGCAACAGAACCCCAAGAGGTGCCTGTTACAATAGAGACAACTGCTGTAATCAGGAACGCCGTCACCAGCATAAACGTCGGGCTGACAATCTGCACGCCATAATAAATCATCATAGGAATAGTGCCTGCAGCCATCCAGGTGCCAACAAGCGCACCAACACAGGTCAAAATCAGAATTGCCGGCATGCCCTTAGCAATCTTTTGACAAATTTCGTCCATCATCTCATCCCAGGTAACGCCCACGCGGAAAGCGATAATAGCAGCTATCGCAGCCACCAAAAGCAGCAGCGGCTCTGTTGCATAGCCCAAATAGCCCTTGCCTACGGTCTGAATAACCATCATCGCAATAATAGGAGTAATCGACTCCGCAAAGGTAGGCATTCGTCTAGCCTTTGTTTCTTCATTTTTTTGCATATCCTTTGACATAATAACCTCTTTTCTGCCAGCTTTACAGCCAGTCTTTTGATTTACGTTGCACAAGCTACAAAAAAATTTTATCATCATCTCAGTGTTTTTACAATAGTTCAGCAAAGAAACACTTATTAGAGTTTTTCTTGTATACAAAAAGAAAACATTCACTGTTATCCCACGTCGGATACATTACTTATCCTACAAATATAGTACATTTGCCCTTTATTCTTTATTTCGTACTAAAAAAAAGAACATTGACCTGGATTCCGTCAATGCTCTTCAAAAATTTTTCCATAAGTATTATTCTATGATTCCTTAAATTCGATAAGATATTCTTATCATACTGAATCAATCTCTTATCCGCTCTTTGGAAGCACGCAGCAGCTCCAAAAAGCGCTTGCTCGGCAAGGTAAAATTAAATTCATAATCATATAAGACAGAAATCGGCATATTCCCTGAATAGCTTGGCGGAAACTCTACCAAATTACCTTCCAGCAAATCACGTTCCACCTTAATCCTCGGCGTCAAAGCAACGCCAAGATTTTGCTTCACAGCGTGCAGCACTGATTCCGAATCGCTAAAGGTCAAAAAGTTCTTCAGGCGGGAAAATTCCACCCTGCTCTTCAAATGCTTGTAATATACCTCGGTTTCCGGATAAGCGATAAACGGATACTCGTAAATATCATCATTCTGCTGCATAGCATCATACAGCTCTCTAGATGTAACAAACACCATTGGCTGATTCCAAAGCTGTACGCGCTTCGTGTATAGAGGCTGCACGTCAATATGCACAAAGACGAAGTCATAAAGCTTCTTCACAAAAGCATCTTCTAATGTTGATTCGACAGTCATACAACGGTTGACCTCTATATCAAGCTCCGGGAATTCCTTTTTAATCTGCAAAAGCACCGGTAGCATATAGATGTTGATAGCCTGCGTAGAAACGCCAATCTTCAAACTGTACTTGTTTTTTTGAAACTGGCGCATAGACTCCTGGCTCATCTGATAGTCGTTCAGCAGCTGCTGCGCTATCGGCACAAAGTTTTTGCCCGCCTGCGTCAGATAAACGTTCTTACCATCTCTAGTGAAAAGAATAACGCCGTACTCCTCCTCCAGGGCAGTTATATGATTGCTGATTGTCGGCTGCGAAAAATTCAGGTACTTAGCCGCCTGCGTAAAGCTGCGGCACTGTACAACAGTTAAAAAAGACTGGTAAACTTGTATATTCATCCTTCTAACCTCTCTGCCATAACTCTGCACCTTTTCTTATAAAAGGCAATGCCATACACCCAAATATCCTCGCGCCCCTCATCACGCAAATATTCGTCATAATGGCGCTCATGTATCTGCTGCAAAGCTCTCGCGCACGCGCTGTCCAGCTCCGTAATTCCGCTAACGCTCTTCAGCTCAATAACAAGTCCGGCATCAGGATCATCGGTTTCTACTATTATATCGGCAAAGCCATCGCCTGCTTCCCTATTAGAACGCACCAGCCAC
>URVO01000002.1 GCA_900551335.1 uncultured Phascolarctobacterium sp. | reverse complement strand
GAGCTCAGGCAGAACTTGCAGGAAGCACAGAGCTCGTTAAGCAAATCCGAGCTGATAATAGCAGAGCAAAACGCATCCTTGCAGAGCTTATCGGCAAATATGAAACAGGAGCAGAAACGGACAAAAAGAATTGAACGCCAGCGGCTAATCTGGCAGGTTGTTGCTGGCGGCATGGTAGTGGCACTAGCAAAGGAAAATCTTTAATAAAAAATAAGCCTACGAGAAAATCAAACTCGTAGGCTTTTCTTTATATTAGGAAATGATATATACCCCTGATACCTTCAGAAACTGCGTCAGAAGCGTTTTTGAACCAATCGCGATAAATCATACTCACAACAAGTAAAAAACTCGCAGAAGCGAAAACAACCACCAATAGCCGCTAGTGAAAAACCACTAGCGGCTACAAAATTTATAGATACAAGCCAACCGCGAACACGTCCGAGTGTTTGAAGATTATAAAGCGGTTCGTCTTTGCGTCATTTGGTGGAGGTGAGGGGAGTCGAACCCCTGTCCGAAAATATTGCCATACAACTTTCTCCGAGCGCAGACGTCATATTATGTTTCGCGCTGCGACTGCCTGACGACGGGCCTTCACATTGCTAGCCTAAAGAGTTTCCCGCACGGCCTATAGGCATCAGCCCTACGGTATCCCACAATTGACTGTC
The DNA here is from genome assembly GCA_900551335.1 of uncultured Phascolarctobacterium sp. Lineage (GTDB taxonomy): Bacteria > Bacillota > Negativicutes > Acidaminococcales > Acidaminococcaceae > Phascolarctobacterium_A. The sequence goes on along the minus strand of URVO01000002.1, from coordinate 19,622 downwards.
ATTCCTCACCCATGGGAGGAGGCTCAGAGACAGTTAGCAGATTAAGCTGCTAAAGCGTATTCTTGTTCAGCGTTTATATTTAAACGTGCCCACCGATTATCGTGCAGATGGAACCACGGCTCGCTTATCATACCGCACCTACCCCCGTCGAAACCAGTACACCCCCAAATAGGGAATATATCGGTAAAGAGCCGATACGCTATATTGATATTGTACTATGAATTAATCAAAAAGTCAAACGCCAGCTTTTGAAGAAATTGTAAACATTCGCCTCTCAGCGATTCCTCTCCTTCAGCGCTCGCTCCATCTCGCGCTTCGCATCGCGCTTCGCCATATCCTGACGCTTATCGTAGAGCTTCTTGCCCACCGCCAGCGCCAGCTCCAGCTTCACCAGACCATGCTTAAAGTACAGCTTAAGCGGCACCAGCGCATAGCCCTTCTCCTTCACCTTGCCGATAAGCTTATTGATTTCGGCGCGATGCAAAAGCAGGCGACGGCTGCGCAGCGGGTCATGGTTAAAGATGTTGCCATGGTCATAGGGACTGATGTGCAGGTTATAAACAAAGACCTCCGCCCTGCGCGTTACCTGCGCATAGCTGTCCTTCATATTCGCCTTGCCTGCACGCAGCGACTTCACCTCTGTGCCGGTCAGAGAAATGCCGGCCTCAAAGGTTTCATAAATCGTAAAGTCATGGCGTGCCTTACGGTTTTCTGCTATAATTTTAATCTTTTCTTCTGCCATAATTATCTGCTTTTCCTATTCCTCTTCCGACTCTTCTTACCGGACTTGCTGCTCTTAGCACTGCTCTTCGGTGCAGGCTTGCCGTGCTTAGCACTGCGGCGTCCGGCCTCCTTATTCTTCGCACCCTTGCGCGAATGCTTTTTCTTCTGCGTTTCCGCGCTCAGCGCAGCTCGCTTGCTGCTAAAGCCGCTGCTCGGCTTCTGCTTCATCAGCAGCTGCTGGCGAATATGCTCGCGCACGCCTGCGTTCTCCCCGGCCATGATGAAATCAATGCTCACATCGCTGATATTGACCTGCAACACCTCGATACGCACCTTGTCGCCTAGTCTATAGGTATTACCGCTGTGCGTGCCCACGAGGGCGTAGCGCTCCTCATAATATTCGTAGTAATCGTCCATCAGGCTGGAGATATGCACCAGGCCCTCTACGCCGTTCGGCAGCTCGACAAACATGCCAAACGCCGTCACGCCGGAGATAACGCCGTCATATTCCTCGCCAATATGGTCTGCCATATATTCGCACATCTTCAGGTCGACGGTCGCACGCTCGGCATCTGCCGCCGCACGCTCGCGCACGGACGAATGCTCGGCAATCATATCCAGCTTATCCTCCAGCTTTTCGGCATCGTCCTGCTTCAGCGTCGGCTTAGCCATCCACGCACGCAGCAGGCGGTGCACGATAAGGTCAGGATAACGGCGGATAGGCGAAGTGAAATGCGTATAATACTTCGCCGCCAGGCCAAAGTGACCGATGTTGTCCGTCTGATAGACTGCCTGCTTCATCGAGCGCAGCGCCACCGTCGTCACCAGACGCTCCTCCGGACGGCCGGCGATTTCCTTCACGGCCTGCTGAATATCCTTCGGCTCCGTTTCTTCCTTGACGATGAACTTGATATTAAAGTTAGCCAGCAGCTTCGCAAAATCCTGCATCTTTTCTTCATTCGGCAGGTCATGCACGCGGTAAATAAACGGCCAGTGCTGATTAAACATATGCTGCGCTACCGTCTCGTTCGCCGCCAGCATGAACTCCTCAATAATCGACTCGGCATTGCCATGTATGCGCTGCACGATATCGATAGGATGCAGCTTCTCGTCAAGAATAACCTTCTGCTCCGGCAAATCGAAGTCCACCGCACCACGACGCGCACGCTTGTCATGCAGAATCTGGCGCAGCTCGTCCATATGTGCCACCATGGGCAGGATGTCTGCATATTTTTCGCACAGCTCCTTATCGCCTGCCAAAATCGCTCTCACGATGTTATAGCTCAGGCGATGGCGTACATTGATAACCGCCGGGAAAATCTCGTAGCTGAGCACCTTGCCCAGCTTATCTATATGCATCTCGCAGGCCATAGACAGGCGGTCCTCGCCTGCGTTCAGGCTGCAGATACCGTTCGACAAGCGCTCCGGCAGCATCGGCAGCACGCGGTCGACAAGATAAACGCTGGTGCCGCGGTCGCGTGCTTCCTTATCCAGAATGCTGTCCTCGGTAACATAATAGCTGACGTCTGCAATATAAACGCCCAGCAGATATTCATTTTCGCTCAGCTGCTCTACGTAAACAGCATCGTCCAGGTCCTTCGCGTCCTCGCCGTCGACAGTCACGACAGTGCGCTCACGCAGGTCACGGCGGCCTGCCAGCTCGCTCTTTTTAATCGTCTTTGGCACCTTGCGCGACGCCTCGAGCACCTCGTCCGGGAAGGTCAGCGGCAGGTCATTTTGCTTGATAATCGACAAAATCTCCAGGCCCACATCACCAATATTGCCCAAAACCTCGGTAACCTTGCCCTCGGCCTTGCGATGCTCCTGCGGCCATTCGGTGATTTCGACAACGACCTTCTGTCCGTCCTTCGCGCCATTGAAATTTTTGCGCATAATATATACGTCCTGACCAATGCGCTTGTCGTCAGGCGTTACAAAGGCAAAATCCTCACTCTGAGTGAAGATGCCCACAACCTTGTTGTTCGCATGCGTGATAATACGCAGAATCTCGCCCTCAGGCTTTTTGCCCTGCGCCGCAGCGTTCACCCGCGCCAGCACACGGTCATTGTTCATCGCGCCATGCAGAGCGCGCGGCGGAATGAACACGTCCGGCCTGTCGCCCTTGTTATCCGGGATAACGAAGCCAAAGCCCTTGCTCGTAAGCTGGAATCGTCCTGCCACCAGGCCCATCTTCTCAGGCAGGCCGTAGGTATCGAAGCGCGTCCTGATAATCTCGCCGTTCTGCTCCAGCGCCAGCAGCTCGTCCCAAAACTTGTTGGGATTCACCTCACGCCCCAGCGCATCCACCAGCTCCTCCGAGGTCATCGGCGCATAGCTTTCCTCACGCATAAAGCTTAAAATTTTTTCACGTACATCTTTCGTCTGCATAATGTTTACCTCTACTATTCTTCACCCTCGCCTGCTGCGAGCTTGCGCGACGGCTGCGGCGCTTCGTCCACAATCATCATCTTCGACAGGCATTCCGCCAGCAGCGTTCCGTCCTTTTTGCAGATTGTCCCCTGCATTTCGACAAGACGCCCCTTGCGCCTGAGCTCACGCCCGGTGCAGACAACCTCTTCGCCAATAGCCAGCGGCTGACGGTAGCGGATTTCGATCTTCGCCGTATAGGAAGGCTTGCCCTCCTTCGCAAAAAGATAGTTGCCCGTCACCTCGTCGAGCAGCACGGCCACCAGACCTCCGTGCATACGGCCGGGATAGCTTTGATGCTCTCTGCGCGGCGTAAAATAAGCCGTGCACTTGTCATCATCAAGCTCAAAGCGCATATGCAGGCCCGTCGGGTTATCCTTGCCGCAGGCAAAGCACCAGCTATAAGCATTATTCTCTAAAATTGTTTTATCCATCTTATGGTTCCTCAAAAAAACTTGCTATCTCACAAAAAACCTGCTCATGCTCCACGTCCAGCGTCAAAATATGGCCGCTGTGCCTGAACCAGACCAGCTTCTTCACCGCTGTCCGCAGGTTGTCATAAATATATTCCGCGCTCTTGGGCTTCACCGTGTGCTCAACCTTAGACTGCAGCACAAGGCAGGGAATATTAATCCGTCCCAAAAGCTTCTGTTTGCACTCCTTGAGCAGCGCAAACAGGCTCATAAGCGGCTTCGTCGGCATTCTGTCGTAGGAAATGCAATATTTGTCCAGCTCATGATAATTCTTCTTGAACTTAGGCAGGTAGTGTATAAAAAAGCGCAGCAGCGGCAGCAGCGGCGCACGCTTATCCTGTACATAAATAGGTGTCGAGATAAAGGCCGCCTTCTTCACCGGCAGCAGCGCCGCCAGCTTGATGGCCAGCAGTCCGCCCATCGACAGGCCTGCCACATACACGTCCTCATAGCGCCCCAGAAGGCCCTCACAGGCATCCTTTGCTGCAGAATACCAATCCTCCGCTGTCGTGCGCTCCAGGTCGCCTACGCTCGTGCCATGGCCTGGCAGACGCCTGCACAACACCGTATAGCCCAGCTGATTCAGATAATTGCCGAGCGGCAGCATCTCCGACGGCGTGCCCGTATAGCCATGAATCAAAAGCACCGCTTTTCTATTGCTTCCTTCCAGCAGAAAGGTTTTTGCACCATCTATAACTTGCAACAGTTTCACCTCAACTATATACTTATACAAGTTATATTATAACATAAATCAAAGGCAAGTGTTGAACAGAAAGTGAAGTTTAAAAAATAAAAAGAGAGCTGATGCGCTCATACCCTCTCTGCCGACAGCGACAGAGGGGTATTCCCATCAGCTCCACTATTATCTTTTATTTTGCTGCTGCTTCCTTAATGATTTCATAAGTCCAGCGAGCAGTGTTGTACAAATCCTCTTCCTTCAGGTATTCCTCAGTGGTATGCACGTTGCTCATGCCCGTTGCCAATAAGCCGCAGGGCAGACCGTAGCCGCACAGATAGTTGCCGTCGCTGCAGCCGCCGGTGGTTTTCAGCTCTACAGGTAAGCCCAGCTTCTCGGCTGCGCTCGCTGCCAGCCTGATGCACTCGTGGTCCTTGTTCAGCTCTACAGCAGGACAGCCCTCAACAACCTCTTTAATCAGCGCCATGGTGGAATCCTTCAGCGCCTCCAGACGCGGAACGTTCAAGGAGCGCATATCGATAACGAACTTAGCCTCAGGACAGACGATGTTCGTGCCAATGCCTGCGTTGAACATACCGATATTGAACGTCGTCTCTGCGTCCAGACGGCCATAACCGGGCAGCTTGCTCAAAGCCTCTGCTGCCAGCATAATCGCGTTCACGCCCTCCTCCGGCGCAATGCCTGCATGAGCAGACTTGCCCTTGACGGTTACATAAATATCGTACAGCTTCGGTGCAGCATAGGTGATTTCGCCGGGGTCGCCGCCGATATCCATGCAATAGCCATAATCAGCCTTAATCCAGGATTTGTCGAGATTAACTACGCCCAGGCAGCCAATCTCCTCGCTGATGGTGAAGCACAGCTGCACATCGCCATGCGGCACACCGTCCTCCTTCAGCGCGCGTACTGCCTCCAGCATAGCAGCAATGCCAACCTTGTCGTCACCGCCAAGCGTGGTCGTACCATCGCTGTAAAGCACGCCGTCCTTGCGGACAACCTTCGTGCCCGTCGTCGGCGCTACAGAGTCCATGTGTGCCTCAAAGAACAGGCGCGGTGCATCAGGAACATTGCCCTTCACATAGGCCCAAACATTACCGCAGTTGCCGCCGGTCTTTTCGTCGGCCTTGTCCATCTCCGGCTCCAGACCAAGCTCGCGCAGCTTCGCCATAATCAGCTCCGCCTCTTCCTTCTCGCCCTTGCTGGGGCAGGGAATGCTTACCAGCTCTATAAATTCGTTTATCAATCTGTCTTTGTTAATCAATTTAGTCACCTCGTGAAATAAAGTATGAGCTTATTATAACATTATCGTCAGGAGAAAGCAAAAAAGCGCGGACTGCCTCCGCGCTTTTCTTATGCACTCATTTCAGCTTCGTATCCTCAAACTCTGTACACTTATAATAATGTTCAATTTTCCAGTTCAGCTTATCAAGCGTTTCCTGCATCTGCGCCATGCGCTCCACAAGCTTAGCACGCTCCTCGATAAGAATCTCCTTGCGGGCTGCGCGCGTCTTGTCGCCCTCGCCAAACAGCGTCACATATTCAATCAGGCTTTCCACCGACAGCCCTGCGCCACGCATACATTTGGCGAACTGCACCCAATTGCAGTCAGCCTCGCTGTAATCTCGGATACCGCTCTCATTGCGCGTCACAGGCGGAATCAGGCCAATGCGCTCATAATAACGCAGCGTGTCTGCGCTGATATCATATAATTTGCTGACCTCGTTAATCTTCATAGCAATAACCTCCAATAGCAGAGCTTTATTTGCCTATATTGTAACACTTAGAGTCAGCTCAAAGTCAAGCGGAATTTACCCTGGAAATGCAAAAAAACCTGCCCTTTTCAGGGCAGGCCCGCTTGTTTAAAAATTAAAGAGCGTTAATTTTCTTTGCAAGTCTGGATTTTTTGCGAGCTGCAGCATTCTTATGGATAATGCCTTTGCGAGCTGCTTTATCGAGCAAACCGGTAGCAGCAGCCATAGTAGCTTGAGCGTCTTCTTTAGCACCGTTAGCAGCCAGAGCTTCTACTTTGCGAGCTGCATTGCGGAGAGCGGCCTTAATCGGAGCGTTTTTAGCACGACGTTCTGCGTCGGTCTTTACACTGCGGATGGAAGATTTAATGTTCGGCAACGAATTTCACCTCCTGAATATTCTTGTACTGCAATATTCTAACATACTATGATGTTTTATGCAAGTATTTTTGAAGAAATTATCTTATTCTACGGTAACACTTTTTGCAAGGTTACGCGGTTTATCAACATCGAGGCCCTTAGCAACGCTTACATAGTAGCCCATGAGCTGCAGCGGAATAACTGCCAGGCTGGTCATGAAGTGCTCGTCGGTCTTGGGAATGTAAACGGTGAAGTCAGCGGTGTCCTCAATATTGTAATTGCCATAGGTCGTCAGGCCCATGAGATAAGCGCCACGGCTCTTGCATTCTACCATGTTGCTGACGGTCTTTTCGTACAACTCGCCCTGAGTCAGCACGCCGATAACCAGAGTGCCGTCTTCAATCAGGCTGATGGTACCATGCTTGAGCTCGCCTGCTGCATAGGCTTCGCTGTGGATGTAAGAGATTTCCTTCATCTTCAGGCTGCCCTCGAGGCTGACAGCATAGTCCAGACCACGACCGATGAAGAAGATATCCTTCGCGTTGAGCTGTTTAGCAGCAAACCATTGGATACGCTCCTTATCCTCGATAATCTTTTGGATTTTGTCCGGCAGCTGAGCCAGCTCTTCCAACAGAGCTGCATATTTTGCGTCATCAATCGTGCCGCGAACCTTAGCAAACTGCATTGCCAGGCAATAAGCAGCGATGAGCTGAGTGCTGTAGGCCTTCGTCGTCGCTACAGCGATTTCCGGACCTGCCAGCGTATAGAATACATTGTCTGCCTCACGCGCAATGGAGCTGCCAACTACGTTGACAATGCCCAGGGTTTTGATGCCCTTGTCCTTCGCCAGACGCAGAGCTGCCAGGCTGTCTGCCGTCTCGCCGCTTTGGCTGACAACGATAACCAGCTCGTTTTTCGACAGCAGCGGCTTGCGATAACGGAACTCGGAAGCCAGCTCGGTGCGTACAGGAATCTGTGCCAGGTCTTCAATAACATATTGCGCAGCTACGCCAACATGATAAGCACTGCCGCAGGCAACAATGCAGATCTGGTCGATTTTCTTGATATCGTCATCGCTCAGGCCGACAGCGCTCATATCCAGCTTGCCGTCAACCATATCGCGTACAGCCTTAGGCTGCTCATGGATTTCCTTCATCATGAAATGCTCAAAGCCAGCCTTTTCTGCTGCTTCAGCGTCCCATTTGATTTCGGTCAGCGGTTTTTCGATTTCTTCCTCGTCCAGGTTGAAGAAGGTTACGTGGCCGTTCGCCAAACGCGCCATCTCCAGGTTACCGATGTAGTATACGTTACGCGCATATTTCAAAATAGCCGGAACGTCGCTGGCAACATAGCATTCGCCGTCATGCACGCCGATAATCATCGGGCTGTCCTTACGTGCTACATAAATTTCGCCCGGATATTCCTTGAACATAACTGCCAGCGCATAGGAGCCGCGGATACGTACCATAGCATGGCTCAGCGCATCAGTCGGCGTATGGTCATATTTTTTATAATAATAATCGATAAGCTTTACAGCAACCTCGGTATCAGTCTGGGAGTAGAAGCTGTAGCCGTTATGAATCAGCTTTTCCTTCAGCTCCTGATAGTTTTCGATAATACCGTTATGCACTGCCACAACATTGCCGTCAGCGCTCACATGCGGATGCGCATTCGTCTCAGACGGCTCGCCGTGCGTTGCCCAGCGTGTATGACCGATGCCGCAGGTACCAATGAGGCTTTGTCCGCCGTTAGTTTTAGCGTACAGCGCCTTCAGGCGGCCCTTCGCCTTCACAATCTGCGCAGGCTCCTCGCCATTGCGTACAGCAAGGCCTGCAGAATCATAGCCACGATACTCCAGCTTGGACAGACCGTCTAACAGAATCGGCGCAGCCTGCTGTTTACCACAAAATCCAACAATACCACACATACAATTTTCCTCGTTTTTCTTAAAATTTTCTTCTAGCTTTATGCTTCAAAGCCATTGGGGTTTTTCTTCTGCCAGTTCCACGAATCGCGGCACATATCCTCTATGCCGTATTCTGCCTTCCAGCCCAGCTTTTCATAAGCCTTCGCCGGATCAGAATAGCAGGCAGCAATATCTCCTGCACGACGCGGAGCGATGACATAAGGAATCTCCACTCCCGTAGCCTTGGCAAATGCCTTAACTATATCCAGCACGGAATAACCGATGCCAGTACCTAAATTATACACCTCTACGCCGCATTTGTCAGCAATAGCCTTCAAAGCCTTCACATGACCGCGCGCAAGATCCACAACATGGATATAATCGCGCACGCCAGTGCCGTCCGGTGTAGCGTAATCATCGCCAAAAATATTCAAATGGTCCAGGCGGCCTACAGCAACCTGCGTAATATAAGGCATCAGGTTATTGGGCACGCCGTTCGGATTCTCGCCGATCAGGCCGCTCTTGTGCGCGCCAATCGGGTTGAAGTAGCGCAGAAGCACCACATTCCATTCATGGTCTGCCACATACATATCCTGCAGAATCTGCTCCAGCATTGCCTTCGTCTGACCATAGGGGTTCGTGCACTTGCCCAGCGGACAGGTTTCCGGAATAGGAATCTGCGCCGGATTGCCGTAAACAGTTGCCGACGAGCTGAAAATAATATTTTTGCAGCCATGCTTGCGCAGCACGTCGAGCAGCACGAGCGTACCGTTGATATTATTATCATAATACTCCCACGGCTTCTGCACGCTCTCGCCAACGGCCTTCAGTCCTGCGAAATGAATGCAGCAGTCAAAGCTGTGCTCCGCAAAAACCTTTTCCAAGGCCTCACGGTCGCGGATATCCGCTTCATAGAACGGAATAGCCTGACCGGCGATTTTCTCGACACGCTGTAGCGCCAGCTTGCAGGAATTGACCAGATTATCTACCACCACAACGCTGTGACCGGCGCTGAGCAGCTCAATGACAGTATGCGAGCCGATAAAGCCGGCGCCGCCTGTTACCAGTATTTTCATTGATAATCACCTCATCTGATTGTATCATATCTCATACCTATAGTGAAGCATCTTCAGCTTAACTGCCGCTGAAAAATCAACAGTCACATTCACCATAATATAGCACACAAAGCAGCATAAAGCAACTTGCAGCAGCAGAAGAAATTCATTCAATATATTAATCAAATTTCAATATGACTGTAAAATCAGCGTTAAACATTCAGCTACACTTAAATTATATTATACACTATTTTCAAAAAGTCCGCCACGAAAATTTCTGTAAACAAAAAAAGGAGCTGCAGAAAGCAGCTAATAATAAAATTTGACAATCCATAACGCTCGTGGTAAGATATTCTTGACAAAAGAAAGAGCTGTGGAACATACTTTCCACGCAAAAAAGAAAACCCCGAGCTGGCACTCGGGGTTTTTTGTGCTGGCTGTGAACCTATCTTCTATCCAGCCACTTGCAAATAATGTTGGCAACAATACCTGCTACGACAGAAGACACGAAAGAAAGAACCGCTTGGAACATATTCCCACCTCCTTCCTACCGGAAAGAGTCACAGCGTTTTTATTATAACAAAATAAGATTTTAAATGCAAAATAAATTTATAAATGAGAGTGGATATATAAAAAGGAGCTGCGCCTAAGCACAGCTCCAAAAATTTTATTTTTAGTTGTTTTCAGCAGGAATATCGCTATGAACATCTGCCAATTGTTTACGACGGCTGTGAACCTTTTCCCAATGCTCGAAGTAAAGCTTGGTTTCAGCAACAACCACGCCGCTCAGACCAATCAGAGCAATCAGGTTAGGAATAGCCATGAGGCCGTTTACGATATCAGCGATAATCCAGATCATATCCAGCTTCAGGAATACGCCCAGACCTACCAGCACGATGTACATGATGCGGTACGGCATGATGCATTTTACGCCGAAGAGGTATTCAGCACAGCGCTCACCGTAGTAGCTCCAGCCGATGATGGTGGTGAAAGCGAACAGCACCAGGCCGCCGGTCAGGATGTACTTAGCAAGTACAGGGAAAGCAGAGGAGAATGCTGCTTCCGTCAAAGCTGCACCGTTAACGTCGCCGGTCCAGGCACCGCTGACGATGATGGAAAGACCGGTCATGGTGCAGATGATGATGGTATCAATGAAGGTACCGGTCATGGAAACCAGACCTTGCTCAGCAGGCCATTTGGTTTTGGCAGCAGCTGCTACGATAGGAGCAGAGCCTAAGCCGGATTCATTGGAGTAAATGCCGCGGGCGATACCACTGCGCATTGCCAGCATGATGCCTGCGCCGGCAAAGCCGCCGGCAGCAGCAGTGCCGCTGAAAGCACCGTCGATAACTAATTTGATAGCGCCCGGTAAAGCGTCGGCATAGAACACCAGCACGCTGACAGTAGCGATAACATATACGCCAGCCATGAACGGAACAATTTTACTTGCAACGTTAGCGATAGAACGCAGGCCGCCGATGATAACAACAGCAGTCAAAATGGTCAGAACCGCAGCCGTAATATATTCAGAAACACCAAAGGATACATTAACGATAGAAGTAATTGCATTTACCTGTGTAAAGGTGCCGCTGCCTAGGCAAGCGGTCATAACACCGAAGATGGAGAACAGCACGCCCAGGAATTTGTAATTCTTGCCCAGGCCCTGCTCGATATAGTACATCGGGCCGCCGGAAGCGTTGCCTTTTTCATCATAGGTACGATACTTAACTGCCAAAACGCCCTCGGAATATTTGGTAGCCATACCGAAGAAGGCTGCCAGCCACATCCAAAGCAGTGCGCCGGGACCGCCAAGCTTGATTGCCGTTGCAACACCAACGATGTTACCAGTGCCAACAGTTGCGGCTAAAGCAGTGCACAAAGCCTGAAAGCTGCTTACATCACCATCGCCCTTGCTGCGCGCGGTGAAGATCAGCTGCAAGGCTTTAGGCAGCTTCATAATCTGAATCAACCCTAAGCGGATAGTAAGCAAAATGCCTGTACCCATCAAAAGCATCATAAGTGGCGGACCCCAAATAAGAGCGTCAACATTATTCAAAAACTCTAACATAAAAAATTCCCCCTCAATATAATTAACACGTTTACACTTCTGGACCTTTCTCCCCAAGTCCACGCTGATTATTGTAGCACATCATTAATTAGTGTACAATACTTCGGCCGATTGTATACACGTATTCTTATATTGAGATGGGAATTGTAAGATAAGTTACACTTTGCTCATAAACAAACCGTCATAAGTGTTCCTAAAGCTCGTTCTTCTCTGCACATAATAAATGGCCTGACATAGCAGGCCATTAGATTTTAGTCCAGCTCCTGCAGAGCTGCGACAGTAATATTATATTCTTCCTCTACTTTTTTATACAGCGGCTCGCATTCCGGAGTAATCAGGCGGCCACGCAGGCTCTCCGTCAGCTCAAAAACCGGTCTGTACAGATTGTCCAGACTCAGATTCTGCGCTACACCCTTCAAGGTATGCGCTGCACGGAAGGCCGTCTCCGCATCCTGCTCAGCCAAGCTCTGCTTAAGATTAGCAAAGCTGTCATCTGTTAAAAACTTCTTCGCAAACAGATTAGCAAAATCCTCGCTGCCCAGACGGGTAACGAGATCCTTGTAATTTGCACCTATTTTTTCGTAGCATTTCTCTAATTTCATATTCAAAACTCCCTTCAACTCTCCCCTAAATTAATTCTCCTGCATCATTACCTGTATATTATCTTTTATCTCCAGGAAACATTGCAGCAGAAATGGATTAAACTGGCCGCATTCTCCGCCAATAATCATCTCTACGGCCTTCTCATGCGTAAACGCAGGCTTATAAACACGCTTGCTCGTCAAAGCATCATACACGTCTGCCAGCGATACAATCTGAGCAGAAATCGGAATCTGCTCACCAAACAAGCCGTCCGGATATCCCTTGCCGTCATATCTTTCATGATGCCAACGGGCAATTTCATAGGCATATTTCATAAACGGCTCGTCCTGATACATATCCAGGTCCTCCAGCATCTTCGCGCCGATGGTCGTATGCGTTTTCATGATATCGAACTCTTCCTTCGTCAGCTTGCCCGGCTTATTCAGGATTTCATCACTGATGGCGATTTTGCCGATATCGTGCAGGGTGGACGCATTCGTAATCATCGCTGCATCTGCATAGGACAGCTTATATCTGGTAGTTTTCTGCATCAGGTGCTCCAGCATCATGCGCGTCAGCTTGTTGATATTGCGCACATGCGTGCCGCTTTCCTTGTTGCGGAATTCCACGATATGACTGAGAATATCAATCATAATATGACTGGTCTTCTCTTTTTCTTCGTACTGCTCCTTCAAAAGCGACATCAGCGTCTTCTGCTTGGCGTAAAGCAGCACGGCATTCAGCACGCGACGCTGAACAATCCCCTTGTCAAACGGACGGTTTATGTAGTCAGTTGCCCGCATCTCGTAGGCCTTACGGATGGAGCCGACGCTTTCATCACCGGAGATAACAATAACCGGCACCTTATCAATCAGATGCGTGTTATTCATCTGCTGCAGCACCTCGAAGCCGTTCATCACCGGCATAACGATGTCGAGCAGCATGAGCGAGATATTTTCTTCCTCCTCGCGCATGATGTTCATAGCTTCCAGACCGTTTTGCGCCTCGATAATATTATATTCATCCTTCAGAATTTCCTTCAGCAGGAAGCGGTTCATCTCCGAATCGTCAACAATCAGGACATTTCTCTTCTTCTCGTTATTCAAAATGCCGCCTTCGTTTGACGAGAACTCCGTGATAACGATATTTTTGCGCAGCTTCGCCTGATACATAAGCTTATCTGCACGCTGCAGCGCTTCAGCAACCGTCTCATCCTTCAGCAGCACGCCGCCGATGCTGGCAGACAGTGTCAAATGCTGATAGCCGCCGATAATAGACTCATGCACCTTGTGGCAAATCTGCTTCAGCGTGCTGGCAAACTCGGATGCAGAAATATCCGGCAGCACCAGCACAAACTCATCGCCGCCGTAACGGATGATGTAGTCGCTGCTCTTCAGGCATTCCTTCGCCACACGCGCCACAGTGCGCAGCGCAGAATCGCCCACGTCATGACCATACACATCGTTATAAAGCTTGAAGTCATCTATATCCAGCATCGCTACGCCGGCATTTTTTGTGCTATTTTTCATTAGCTCCTCATAGAAGCGACGATTATACACCTGCGTCAGCGCATCCACATACAGCAAATCGCTGTAATGGCTGTAATATTCACCGGCCTTCGTATCCGTCGTCGGATTAATGACCGCGTTATTGCTGTTTACCTTCGTAATCAGCTCCAGCACATAGGTTTTGCCCTCAATCACCAGATACTTTGCTACAACCTGATACAGCGCTTTGTCATAGGCCTCATACTTTGATTTCTGCTGCTTATCCACCAGCACTCTGCTGCAGACGCAGTCCACGCAGCGCTGCTTCTTGCCCCAGAATTCGTAGCATTTGCCCTCCTGCCTTTTGCAATCAGCCTCAATATCAACGACCTGGCATTCACGCACATCTATCAAGCGCACAATGTTAAAAACCTTGCGCAGCTGCTTGATAGTCTCCACTGCCTCTGCCATAGTCAGTGAGCTTTTATCATCTTCCAAAAATGTTTCACTATCCATTCAATCTTACTCCTAACAAAACAATGCTTTTTAGCCTTGCCAAATTCATTAGCAGCTTGCCCTGCTATAATATGCATCTCTACGCAGCCTGCTTATAAGTCTTTCTAAAAGCTGCTCTCAGCAAAAAGGCGCTTCCCTTTCTGCCTAGAGAGTAGAGTCACGGCTTTTTAAGTAAGTTGTCTAGAGATACAGATAATATCCCTATATAATTTATAACACATTTTTGTCAATGTTACAAGGTGTAAGCATTGTAATTTAAGAATAAATTTCCACGGAAAAAGGCCTTTACCTGTAAATGCTTAACTTACAGATAAAGACCTTGAATATTTACTTAGTAAGCATAAGTCAATGACTTATTTTACCTCGCATTCCACACGTGCCAGAATGAAGCACAAATCAGACAAGCGGTTCAAACAGATAAGCACGTTCGGATTGAGCGGCTCAGTCTCGTTCAGACGCAGCAGGCAGCGCTCTGCACGACGAGTAGTAGTGCGGGCGATGTCCAGTGCAGCTGCACCAACAGTATCGCCAGGAATAATGAAATGTCCCAGCGGCTGCAGCAGAGAATCAAACTTGTCGATAGTATCCTCAAACAGCTTTACATGCTCTTCTTTGATGTATGGTTCGGGCAGGTTGAGGCTGGCAATGTCAGCCATCACAGACATGAGCAGCTTCTGGACATTGAAAATAGTTTCGCGTACATCCTCGCGTGCTACCTGAGCACGGGCCAGGCCTAAAGCAGAGGAAATTTCATCCACAGTACCATATGCCTCAACACGCAGGCTTTGCTTGGGTACACGCTCGCCAGTGTACAAGCCAGTAGTTCCTTTATCACCAGTTCTGGTATAAACAGCAGCTTTCTTCATTTCTGCACCATCCTTTCCGTGAGAGTGTAAACCCCAGTGGCATCGCCGTAGGCGATGACGAAGGGGTGTCCAAAAGAATTAGTAAATTTCTTCCGGAGCGAAGAAGTTGTTGATTTCGCGTTCAGCAGCTTCCGGGCTGTCAGAGCCATGAACGATGTTTTCGCCAATGCTCAGAGCGAAGTCGCCACGGATGGAGCCGGGAACAGCTTCAATCGGGTTGGTAGCGCCGTTCAGTTGACGAACAGCTTTGATAGCGTTTTCGCCGCGGATTACAGCGCAAACCAGCGGAGCGGAGGTGATGAAGTCAACCAGTTCACCAAAGAACGGTTTGCCTTCATGCTCAGCATAGTGGAATTTAGCTTGAGCTTCGGTAACTTTAACCAGTTTCAGAGCTGCAACCTGCAGGCCTTTGTGTTCAAAACGAGCGATGATATCGCCAATCAGATTTTTCTTTACTCCATCAGGTTTTACGAGTACGAGTGTTTGTTCCATTGTAATCTCTCCTTAAAGATAAATAAAAATTTTATACTAAATCGCTACAGTAACGATTATAGTTAAATATTAGCAAGACTGATTAGAGTGCGTCAGATGCGAGCAACGGGCGGCGCCGGCGTACATACTAGTATTCCAAGCCGACCGTTGTGAAGCAGATGGCGTGCTATAATCAGGCTTTACCCATTGCTCTTGCTTGCTCGCGTAACAACGCCACACGTTCTTCAGTTGCCGGATGTGTGCTGAACAGCTGCTTAGCGCTCATACCGGCAAAGGGATTGATAATAAACATATGCGCTGTTGCCTCAGTAGCACCAGGCATTACACGGCGCTCAGCATAGGCTTCAATCTTCAGCAGCGCGTCTGCCAAAGCGTTCGGGTTGCCGCACAGCTCGCCGCCGGACTTGTCAGCCATATACTCGCGGGAGCGGGATACAGCCATCTGAATCAGCATAGCTGCCAGCGGTGCCAGAATCATCACGAGAATACCGGCAATCGGGTTGCGGCTTTCGCCGTCCTCGTCACGGCCGCCAGTGAAGAACATGCCCCACTGAGCAATCGTAGAAATCGCACCTGCCATAGAAGCAGCAATCGTGCTTACCAGAATATCGCGGTGCTTAACGTGGCTCAGCTCATGGCCAAGCACGCCTGCCAACTCTTCCTTCGTCAGCATATCTGCCAATGCAGTATTTACAGCAACAGCAGCATGCTCAGGATCACGGCCCGTAGCGAAAGCATTCGGTACAGGGCTGTCGATAATATAAACCTTCGGCATAGGAAGGTTGGCCTTCTGCGCCAGCTTCTCCACAATGCCATACAGCTCAGGAGCAGAGCTTCTGTCTACCTGCTGGGCGTTGTAATGCGCCAGCACCAGCTTATCACTGTTCCAATAGGTAAAAATGTTCATCGCTACGCCTACAAACAGCATCACGGTCATACCGCGCAAGCCGCCGAAAAAGTCACCGATGAGCATCAGCAAAGCAGTCATCAGTGCCATTAAAAACGCAGTTTTCATCTAAGTCAGTTCCTCCTCAAATACAAGCTTTAAATAAAATCAATATAACCAACCTACTCTATTATAACAATAAATGGGTTACTTTTCAATTTGTGCTTTAATGGAGTTTAACATATTTTCACTGTTTTCACGAACTTTTTTCTTTAAAATCGGGTTCAACAGGCCCGCAATCATCGGAATGCCAAACTCAAAATCCACCGCCAGCGTAACCTCGCAGCCATCAGCCTGCGGTGTAATCAGCCAGGAGCCTTCCATTCTCTTTAAATCGCCCTCGGTCTGAGCGTAGGTAATTTTCAGCTCCTCAGGATAGAAGGTGTCGCGCTCCGTCCAAACGATTTTGCGTCCGTCGACGTTGCTCACCCAGTGGGAAACGGTGTAGTTTTCGCCACGCTCCAGAATCTCTACGCTTACCAGGTCATGCATAAAGTTTGGATAAGCAGCCATATCCTTGATAATATCATAAATTTTTGCACCATCGCCCTTGATGGTGGTCTTGCTTTCTACGTAAGGCATAGTCTAACCTCTTTTCTTTATTATTATAAATCCTCGATAACCTCAGCCGTCTCTTTTACAGCAGCTCTGAAGGTCTCCAGCACGTGGTCAATGACCTCCTTCGGCATAATCAGCGGCGGCTCCATGCGGATAACCTTCGGATTGTTCAGCGTGTAGGCAACGATGATGTGCTGATTAATCATCAGACTCATGAGCATACCGCCTGCGCCCTCCTTCGTCAGCTCAATGCCCAGCATCATGCCACGGCCACGAACCTCCTTGATAACAGTCGGGAAGTCTGCAGCGATAGCCTCCAGACCAGACTTCAGATAAGCGCCCGCTTCGCGGCCGCGACGCAGCACGTCCTCTTCCTTAATCGCCTTAATGGCAGCGACACCGGCAGCGCACGCCAGCTGGCCGCCGCCAAAGGTAGAGGTATGCAGGAAGGGTGCTTCGATAAGGCCTGTCCACGCGCGCGGTGTGCCGATAATCGCACCGATAGGCATCACGCCGCCGCCAAGCGCCTTCGCGCAGGCCATAAGGTCCGGCGTAACGCCCTCATGGTTCACGCCGAACCATTCGCCGGTACGGCCGATGCCGGTCTGCACCTCATCAGCAATCAGCAGTGCGCCCTTCTGCTCGCAGATTTCCTTCACCTGACGCAGATAGCCCTCCGGCGGTACGATAATGCCGCCCTCGCCCTGAATCGGCTCCAGAATCACAGCAGCCGTGTCTTCGTCCACAGCAGCCTCCACAGCCGCAGCGTCGCCATACTCTACATGCGTAAAGCCTTCGAGCAGCGGCTTGAACGGATCGCGGTACATATCGCGGCCGGTGGCCGTCAGACTGCCAAAGGTTTTGCCATGGAAGGCATTCTTGGCTGCTACAAATTTTTTGCGCTTCGTTGCCAGACGAGCCACCTTCAGGCAGCCCTCCACAGCCTCTGTACCGCTGTTCACGAAAAAGCTGTATTGCAGCTCACCCGGAGTGATGTCTGCCAGCGCCTCGGCAAGGTCGGCCATCGGACGGTTGAACAGCACTTTGCCGCACATCGGCATAGCGTGCAGCTCCTTCTCCACAGCCTCGACAACCTTCGGATGACGATGGCCTAAGGCAAACATGCCGTAGCCGCCAAGGCAGTCGATAAACTCCTGCCCCTCGCTGTCCGTAATCGTCCAGCCCTCAGCGTGGCCTTCGATGCTCGCCAGTCCCATGAAGCGGAACAGCTTAGCCTGCGCCGGGTTGATATACTTCTCATATTTCTCGATTGTTTCTTCTACATAATCCATGCTTAATCCCTCTTTTTATGTCCTTTTCAATATAGCAGCTCAGTCAGCGGCACAAATGTCACGCCGGTTTTCTTGAACTCGCCTGCGTACCTCGCCCAGCATTTTGCCGTATTCGGACGCGCGTGGCAAATTGCAATAACGCTGCCGTTTTTATCTGCCAGCGCCAGTGCCTTATACACCTGCGCACGAATAGCCTCTACATCGGAGCTGTTATCCAAAAAAATATCGTTACGCGCCGTCGGCACGCCCATTTCCCGGGCAATGCTGTTGCCTACAGAGCTTGCTGCTGTGCGGCTGTCAAGGAAAAACAGATTTTGACTGCGCAGCTCGCCCAGCACTGTCGTCATCGTGGCCTTATCGCTCGTCGCTCTGGAGCCCTGATGATTATTCACGCCGACTACGCCCTGCAGACTGTTTAAATGCTTGCGCAGCAGCGCCAGCTTCTGCCCTGCAGTTTGCGTTACGCGGATGGTGTTGGTGCCCTCGCTCATCGCGCTGGCATCCAGCGGCTCCATCGGCAGATGCAGCATCGGCACGCGTCCGCGCGAACGCACCAGCTCCAGCACATCGCTGCTGTAGGGCTTGTTCGGCAAAATCGCATAGCTGAACGGTAAACCTGTATCGAGCAGCGTGCGTACAGAGCTCATATCTGCGCCGCAATCATCAATTACAATGGCGACCTTTCCTCTGTATTGCCTGACATTCCCCTGCTGCTCCTCTTCAACCTTCGCTTCAGGCAGATCCTTAATATCCTTGTCCTGCTTCTTCAGGTTGGCGTTGTGGAACAGGGTAATCGTGTCCGTCACAAAGCTTTTGCTGCCCTGCCCGGCCTTGACCTTAATGCCGACCTCTACCTTGTAGGCGTCCCATTTTTTATACTTGGCGCCCTTGCCGCTGATATAGACAAGACCGGCAGCCTCCACCTTCTCCTGCAGCCATTCAGCCGCACCGGTCAGGCTCGTCGTTGTCGGCACGCCGACCGCCAGCTCACGCTGGTTGATTTCCACCTTGGCGGCAGAATCGGGAACCTCAACCTCTTTTTTGCTATGGTCATTCTCAATGAGCTGCCAATTATTCTTTTGCAACAAAATATTATCCAAAAGACGCTGTGCCTCAATGGATTCATCAAGCAGGCTCACTGTTTTCGGCTCATCGCCGGGCTTCGTGTCCAAAATATTCTTCTCGCTTTTGCTGTTGGCATAAAATAAGCCGCAGCCAACGGCAATAACAGCAATCACGGCCAGCAAAATCCACACGCCGCGATTACTGCCGGAGGATTTTTTCTTCGTTCTTTTATTCATAGCTGCCTCCTGTCGCTATGCACGCGGATGCGTCTTGTCGTATACCTCGCGCAAGCGTTCAATATCCAGATGTGTATAAATCTGTGTGGTAGAAATATCAGCGTGACCTAAAAGCTCCTGCACCA
>URVO01000001.1 GCA_900551335.1 uncultured Phascolarctobacterium sp. | reverse complement strand
CCTCCAGAGCAGCTACTGCATAGCCGCGCAGCAGACGTGCCATACCGGAAACCTTTTCGCAGGTGATAGGATTACGTTTATGAGGCATTGCAGAGGAGCCCTTTTGGCCCGGTGCAAAATATTCTTCAGCTTCGCGGATATCGGTACGCTGCAGGTTACGGATTTCCGTAGCCATTTTGTCCAGAGAGGAACCGATAATAGCGAGAGTGGTCATATAATGAGCATGACGGTCACGTTGGATAACCTGAGTAGCCAGACGTACAGGAGTCAGGCCCAGTTTTTCGCAGACATATTTTTCTACGAACGGATCAATGTTGGAATAGGTGCCAACAGCGCCGGACAGCTTGCCTACAGCCATCATTTCACGAGCTTGTTTCAAGCGTTCAATGTTGCGCTCGATTTCTGCAGACCACAGCAGGAATTTCATGCCAAAGGTCATCGGTTCAGCGTGAATGCCATGAGTACGGCCAATCATTACGGTGTGCTTGAATTCAGCAGCACGACGGCGCAGGATAGCGTGGAAGTTTTCCAGATGGCGCATGATGAGATCAGCGGATTGTACGGACATGTAGCAAAGTGCGGTGTCCTTTACGTCGCTGGAGGTCAGGCCTTTATGAATATACTTGGATGCATCGCCAACATACTCTGCCACATTGGTCAGGAAAGCAATAACATCATGGTTGGTTACTGCTTCAATCTCTTTAATGCGGTCCAGGCGGAAGTCGGACTTGGTCTGAATGTCTTTCAGTGCGTCATCAGGCACAATGCCCAGTTTGTTCATAGCCTCGCAAGCAAGAATTTCTACCTTCAGCATGGTACGGAATTCGTTTTCGAGTGTCCAGATATTACCCATTTCAGGATGAGTATAACGATCAATCATTTTTGTATGCCTCCCAAGACAATTTATTCATGAAAAAACATCTGAAAGCCACCAAATTTACCTTCAGATTCTTCACTACAGTTTGTTGCATAAATATCATATCATTTTCTCCAATTTAGCGCAAGCTTTCTGAACGTTTTTTGTGCATTTATCGAAAAATATTCGGATTTTCTTTTTCGCAGCTCTTGTTAACTTTATTACACTTATCCATGTAATTTTTTACAACAAGAACGATTTTCATGATTTAAAGCCAAAAAACACAATATCCCGTGCAATTTGTAATAAATTAGTGTAGAATATATGGCAAAGCTCTTCAGCACACATTTTACGTACAATCGTCCATCTGCTGCTGAAGAGATTGCAAGCTTATTATATATATTTTAGGGAAATTTTCGGAGGCTATTAGTTTATGACTAACGACAAAGCATCGCAGCCAGAAAATCTGGACGCGAAAGCACAAAAACTATTAGAAGAAAAAGAAGCTGAGGCCAGAATGCGCACCTATAAAGGCCCGATGGGGAAGGTCCTCGTCCTGCTGCTCTGCGTCTGGACAGCCTTTCAGCTGTACTTCACGACTATCGGCGCTATCAGCACCATCAACCTGCGTGCTATCCACTGCATCTTTTTACTGCTGTTCACCTTTCTGCTTTTTCCTACCTATAAAAAAGAAAAGCGCGTGCGCAGCCTGCCGCCACTCTGGGATATCCTGCTGATTCTCCTCGGCACCGGCAGCTTTGGCTATCTGATTTTGAATTATGACCGCATTTCTATTTCCGGCGGCCGTATAGATGATTTTGAGGTCGCCATCGGCGGCGTTGCCCTGCTCGTCGTTTTTGAAGCAGCACGCCGTGCGTCAGGCAATCTGGCAATTCTTGCGCTCATCTTCTTCGCCTACAACTGGTTCGGCGAATATCTGCCCGGCTATTTCGGGCACAACGGTTTTTCGCTGGAGCGTGTGCTGACCACGCAGTTCTGGGGCACTGAGGGCGTACTGGGCACTGGTATCGGCGTTTCCGCGACCTATATCTTCCTCTTCGTCATCTTCGGCGCCTTCCTCAAGCACAGCGGCTTCTCCAAGTTTATCAATGACTTTTCGCTCACGCTCGTAGGCCAGACTCCCGGCGGTCCGGCTAAGGTTGCCGTCATCGCCTCGGCGCTCATGGGCATGATTAACGGCTCCGCCATCGCCAACGTTGCCACCACAGGTACGATAACTATTCCGCTGATGAAGCGCACCGGCTACAAAAAAGAATTTGCCGGCGCGGTAGAGGCCGTTGCCTCAACAGGCGGCCAGTTCTGTCCGCCGATTATGGGCGCTGTCGGCTTCGTCATGGCAGAGTTCCTCGGCCTGAGCTACACCTATGTTATGCTGGCAGCCATCGTGCCTGCCTTCCTCTATTACCTCGGCCTGCTGCTTTCCGTACACTTCGAGGCCATGCGCCTTGGCCTGTCCGGCTTATCTAAGGAAAACATTCCTGACGCGATGAAGGTTATCAAGGAGCAGGGCCACCTGGTGATTCCGCTCGTGCTGCTGATTGCGCTCATGTTCATGGGCTATACGCCGCTTTACTCGGCAGTTATCTCCATCTTTGCGACCGTTGCTGCCAGCTGGCTGCGTAAGGAAACACGCATGACGCCGCAAAAGATTCTTGACGCCGTTATCGAAGGCTCCAAGGGCGCTATCTCCGTCGGTGTCTGCTGCGTTATCATCGGCATCATCATCGGCACCGTAACGCTCACCAGCATGGGCCTGAATATGGGCTATCTGATTCTTTCTGTAGTCGACAACGACCACATTCTTTTAACAGGCTTCCTCGTTATGATTATGTCGACCATCCTCGGCATGGGCGTTCCCGGCGTTGCTGCCTACGTTATCGTGCAGGCCGTTGCTGTGCCGGTGCTCATTGAAGCAGGCACGCTGCCGCTGACAGCGCATCTGTTCTGCCTCATCTACGCCTGCCTGTCCAACATCACGCCGCCTGTAGCCATGAGCGCCTACGTCGCCGCCGGCATCGCAGGCTCCGACCAGAACAAGACGGGCATCTGGGCCGTGCGCCTCGGCATCATCGGCTTCGTCATCCCCTTCTTCTTCCTCGATAACCCTGTGCTGCTCATCGGTGTAGACAAAACCGCCAGCATGGCAGCAACCGCTTGGGCAATTCTCACAGCCTGTGTCGGCACCGCCTCCATGGTTGCCGGTCTCGAGGGCTGGCTCTTAAAGCGCTGCAATATTCTCGAGCGTCTGATTCTCATTGCTCTGGCTCCGACGCTGCTCTATCCGGGACTGATGACCGACTTCATCGGTATCGGCGGTCTGGCGGCAGTCGCTGCTATGCAGTATATGCGTAAATAATAATTCGTTATCCTTATATGCCGGGCAGCTGCCTGACATCTTTTAAATATTTTTCCTAGGGAGAGGTGTAAATCATGAAAAAATTATCTACCATCAAACGCCTGCTGGTTGGCGCATTGGCACTCACCATGCTCGCAGGCTCCATCGCCGGCTGTGGCGGCGGTGACAAAAAGGACGCAGCCAAGCCTGCTACCGTAAAAATTAACTTTCCGACCGCCGGTGCCTCTGGTGCTCTCTACGCTGTCGGCGCAGCTATCACCAACAACTGGAGTAAAACTGTTCCCGGCGTACAGGCTGCCAGCCAGGCCTCTAAGGGCGGCATCCAGAACCTGAACCTCGTTTCTACCGGCGAAGCACAGGTTTCCATCGCCATTTCCTCCAACGTATATCAATGCCTCAACGGCACTGACAGTTTCAAGGGCCATGCTTATAAGGACGTCAAGGTTATCGCAGGTCTTTATATGAACCCGAACCAGGTTGTCGTAACCAATAAATCCGGCATCAACAGCCTTGCTGAGGTTAAGGGCAAGCACTTCGCTGTTGCTGCTGCAGGCTCCTCTGTTTATAACGAATGCCAGACGCACTTCACTGCTGCCGGCCTGAAATTTCCTGATGATATCCGCGTAGAAAATATTGCCTTCGGCGGTGCTGCCGACATGCTGCAAAACGGCACCTTAGACGGCGCCTGGATTATGTCCGGTGCTCCGGCTGCAGCAGTTTCTCAGGCTGTATCCTCCGGCTGCAAGGTGCTCGATATCGACGATGCAACCATTGACAGTCTGCAAAAGACCTATCCGTGGTACGCAAAATTCACCATTCCTAAAGGCACCTATCCGAATCAGGAGAAGGACATCCATACCTCCGCAATCAAAATGGTTATGTTCTGCCGTCACGACCTCAGCGATGACACCGTTTACCAGCTGACCAAATCCTTCTGGGAGCACATCGACGAGCTTGGCAAGGCACAGAAAAACCTCAAGGGCCTGACACCGCAGGACGCAGTAAAGGATATTGCTGACCTGCCGCTGCATCCGGGCGCAGCTCGCTACTACAAAGAAATCGGCGTGCTGAAATAACAGCATCAATTTAAAAAGCAGTTCTCTGACTTATAAAATCAGGGAGCTGCTTTTTGTTTTATTTATCTTTTAACGCTTCATGAATAAGCTTTTTTATTGCATTCTGAGCCGTTTCCTCTCCCACTAGCTCAATAAGTCTATAATAATCTTTTACTTCATCTCCAGTAAACTTAATAGCTATATGCTTTTCAACCTTTCCTGCAACATGCTCATATTTTTCAGGATAAGCCCAAAAACAGCGTAAGCAAAAATTCTTATCCTTCTTCTCCCAGTTTTGGCAATTTTCGCAAGTCCATGACTTCGCTCTGTTAGCCGAGGGACTAAGCAACATGAAATAATCAATGTCACTTTCATCATGTTCGCCACCGATTTCATAAGGAATACGGTGATCAACCTGTAATTCTGCTTCACTCATAGGCTCAAGATAAATAAAACATTTTGCACCATATTTTTCCACCAATGCGTGTTTTAATGCTTTTGATAATGCTGTGCGCCCAGCAGTTTTAGCTAAATTATTCTTAATATCTTCTGGATTACCAAATTTATATGCAGCAATGGATTTACCATCGCCATCCTTAATTCTATAGGTAATCACAGGAATTCCCAATTCGCGTACATCACGAATAGCTCTCGGCGGATGATTGTATCCATATGTATCTTTAAGCTCTTCAGATGTAATATATCCATACTGCAAAATATGCTCAATAACAGTCTTAGGACGCTTTGCCTTAACGCTATAAAGCAAATTGAGAAATTCTTGCGGATAGTGCTGCATTATATCGCCTCCAGTAATAACAACTGTTCAGGTGAATTCAAAAAATGATTACTTAATCCTTTACTTACATATAATGCTTCATAAGTAACTTCTCTTTTCCCCAATAATGTCGCCTGACTAGATAAACCTGCATCAAGTAAAATTTTTTTACATTCTATTTCTTTAGGTAAATCGTTGCCATATTGTCTTGTGCCACAGCATCCATCATAACTAATTAAAAAGTCTATATTACGTTTATTCAATACATCCAAAGCATCAGCAAATTCATCAAAGGCAACACCACTAAAATATCTTCTATCTCTAACATTCGATACTCCTTGATAAGGTGGATCCATATAAACTATATCACCAGGTTTAGCCAAAGTAAGCACTTCTCTATAATCAAGGGCCGTAAACATTGTCTGCCCCTGCATCAATTCAGCTATGCGGAAAACATTCTTTGCTAGATTATCAGGATTCGTTCCATGTCTGCGCTTATCAGGCGACTGATTAAAATTTCCATCGCCACTATAGCGTACAGAACCTTTAACACAGCGGGCTAATAAATATAACATGTTAGCCGCTGTCTGCTCCCCTTCATTAAAGCGTCTACGCACCTCATAATAATGATCTGTATGATTCTCTGAAAAAGAAAATTGTTCATTCCATAATACCCTATATGCCTCAACTAATTTTTGAGGTTCATTTATGGCCGCTTCCAATATTTTAATCAACGGCTCATTTAAGTCGTTAATGTGATATGTACTAGCACGATGCTGATAAGCAGTTGCTATACTAATAGCTGCCATACCAGCGAATGGCTCTATTAATTTATTGAACTTACGTGGCATATATTCTAGTATCTGCAAAGCCAGCTTTCTCTTAGAGCCTTGATATTGAACTATATGAGGAATTTTTCCATTCATAATAGATATACTCCTTTACCGTTCTCTGACCTATAAAATCAGGGAACTGCTTTTTTATTCACAACTATACCCAAGACGGCTTAGAAGGTTGCAGATACGAGCAAGGCCGACGACGGCGTATAAATAATACTCCTAGGAGGCCTTGTGAAGTAGATGCGGCCTTATAAGTCGTCTAATTATCTCGCTTGCTGAAGCCGACAAACTTCGTAAACTGCTTATGGAAGAACAGATTAACTGTATCAACAGGACCGTTACGGTGCTTAGCGATAATCAGCTCGGTATGCTTGTTCTCTGTCTCGGGATTATAGTAATCCTCGCGGTACAGGAAGGCTACAATGTCCGCGTCCTGCTCCAAAGAGCCGGATTCACGCAGGTCACTCAGCATCGGGCGCTTCACCTGACGCGCCTCTACGCTACGGCTCAGCTGCGACAGCGCCAGCACAGGCACATCCAGCTCACGCGCCAGTGCCTTCAGCGAACGTGAAATCTCCGAAACCTCCTGCTGGCGGTCGCCGGAATTGTTGCGCTTGCCGCTGCCCTGCATCAGCTGCAGGTAATCGACAACGATAAGGTCAAGACCATGCTCTGCCTTCAGACGGCGGGCACGGCTGCGCATATCCATAACGGTGATGCCTGCGGTATCATCAATATAGATTTTCGCCTTGCTCATCAAATCGCACGCGCCCCACAGCGCATCCCAGTCCTTGTCGCCCATCTCACCTACGCGCAGACGCTGACTGTCAATGCCTGCCTCGGCGCACAGCATACGGTTAACCAGCTGCTCCTTGCTCATTTCCAAGCTGAAGAAGGCCACGCTGCGCGGCTCGCCGCCAATCTTTTTATGCGCACGCAAAGCAACGTTCTGCACAATGTTCAGCGCCAGCGCCGTTTTACCCATGGACGGACGCGCCGCCAGAATAATAAAGTCCGACGGATGCAGGCCGCTCGTCAGCTTGTCGAGGTCGGCAAAGCCTGAGGGCAGGCCGGTCAGGCCGCCCTTATTATTGATAAGCTTTTCGATATTCTGCACGCTCTCCATGAGCACATCGTTAATCGGCGTGAAATCAGCCTTTTTCTTGCGGTTGGAAATCTCCAGAATGCGGCTCTCCGCAGTGTCGAGCAGCGTGCCGACATCCTCGTTAGCCTCATAGCCCATCGCCGCAATTTCGGTAGAAACGCGTACCAGCTGACGCAGCACCGACTTTTCGGCGACGATGTCCGCATGATACTTCACGTTCGCCGCCGTCAGCACCACGTTCGCCAGACTCGTGATATAGGCCAGACCACCAATATCCTCCAGCTTGTTGTCACGCTTGAGGATTTCCGTCACCGTAACCATGTCGACAGCTTCATTTTTATTGTACAGCTCCAGCATCGCGTTAAAGATAACGCGGTGCGCCTCACGATAAAAATCACTGCTGGTCAGAATCTCGCTGGCCTTGGCGATGGCCTCCTTATCAATGAGCATCGCGCCCAGCACGGCCTGCTCGGCTTCTATATTTTGTGGGGGTACTCTTTCTTCAATCATGGCAAACAGCTAATTTACTCAGCCTCAACCATTACCTTGAAGGTTGCAGTTACATCGGTGTGCAGCTTAGCTACAGCGGTGTATTCGCCCAAGCCCTTCACAGCGGATTTCAGCTCAATCTTGCGGCGGTCGATATCCAGACCGGTTTGCTTAATCAAAGCCTCAGCAACATCCTTAGAGGTTACGGAGCCGAACATTTTGCCGTTCTCGCCCACGCGCACCTTCAGCACAACAACAACCTTTTCTACCTGTGCGCCCAGCACAACAGCCTCGTCCTTAGCCTGCGCAGCACGATGCTTAGCGGTTGCCTGATCCTTCTTAGCCTGGTTCAGGTTCGCAGTGGTAGCTTCTTTTGCCATTTTGCGCGGCAGCAGGAAGTTACGGCCATAGCCCTCTGCAGTTTCTACGATATCGCCTTTTTTGCCTAAATTTTTAACATCTTGCAACAGAATTACTTTCATTTGTTTTGCACTCCTCTAATTGTTTTTCGGTCAGCGCAATCAGCTGCGCCTCTACATCCCTGGCACGCTTGCCTGCCAGCTGCACGCCAGCCACCGTCTGATGACCGCCGCCGCCCAGCTCTTCCATAATAACCTGCACATTGACGCTGCCGTCACTGCGGGCGCTGATGCCAAGGGAACCGTCTTTATATTCTACTATTGCCATGCCGACAGCAACGCCATCAATTGTAATCAGGGTATCTGCTGTCTGCGCGGCAAGCACGGAAGACATAGTTGTGTTTGGTGCATTGTACATCACAGCAATGGACAAGCCCGCCACAGGCATCTTCGCCCCGGCGATAAGCTTAGCACGCTGCTGCACAAGCTGCACATCATCCTTAAACAGCTGACGCACCAGATTCGGATTGGCACCGCTGCGTCTGAGCAGTGCTGCCGCCTCAAAGGTACGCTCGCCTGTCTGCACATTAAAATATTTTGTATCCAGCACGATGCCTGCGTACAGCGCAGTCGCCTCGGCCGGAGTAATATCAAGCCGGTCATCGAAGTAGCCGATAAGCTCCGTCACCAGCTCGCTCGTCGAGGAGCTGGACGGCTCCAGATAGAGCAGCACCGTGTCCCCGATAATATCCTCGGCACGACGATGGTGGTCGACGATGATACGGTTATGCACTGCCTCCAGCAGCTTCTTGCTTGCAGAAAGCACAGCACGGTGATGGTCGACGATAACCAGAAGACTCTTGTTCGTGACATTCGCCAGCGCCTCCTGCTCGCTCACCACGATATCCAGATACTTCGTCTCGTTATCGGAAAGAATAATATTCTCGTTATCCAAAACCTCAGCGATGCGCCTATAATAAGCGTTATGCTCGCTCTGGACGATATAGGTCGTCTTGCCCAGCGACAGGCTCAGCTTCGCCATGCCGATGGTCGCACCGATAGCGTCATAGTCCTCATTCATATGTCCCATGACAAAAATCTTATCCGCCTGCTGCATCTGCTCGTGAATCGTCTGAGCAACGATACGTGCGCGTACACGCGTACTCTTGGCGCCGACGCTGCTCGTACCGCCGAAGAACTGCGTATTCTTATCCTTGAGCACAACAGCCTGGTCGCCGCCGCGTCCCAAAGCCAGATAAAGGCTCTTGTTCGCGTTGCCGATAAGCTCCTCCAGCGTTACGCCGTCGCAGGCCACGCCGATGCTCACCGTTGGCGGAATCTTGTTGCCGCTGCGGATTTCACGCACACGGTCAAGAATCATAAACTTGTCGTCCATCATATTCAGCACTGCCGACTGCGAAAAGCCCAAAAGGCTGCTCTCCTTGTTCATACGGCAGATAAAGCCCTGATGCGAGGCTGCCCACTTCGTCAGCAGCTCGTTGATTTCGCCGTTCAGATTGGCAATATTCGTCTCGCTCAGCCCGCGCATAACCTCTTCGTAGTTGTCGAAGCGCACATAGGCCAGACACAGGCGGTCATTATAATATTTCTGACGCAACAGCTCATAGTCCGTGACATCCGTCAGATACAGCATCAGGCCGCTGGCCGTATCCGCCCTTTTGCTATGGCGCTCCTGCGTCTGCACGCTGTAATACTTCATGCTGTAATAGCGGTCTTCAAGCTGCAGCGTCTGCTCGCCGTCATGCACACTGAGCAGCTCAAAGGCATTTGCAGGCAGCGGCAGAATCTCCTCCGGCTTCAGGCCGTCGATATTCTTCTTGCCTATCCACTGCGCAAACAGCGCATTCTTCCATTGCAGCTTGCCGTCCTTAGAAAAGACAGCCATCCCCACATCCAGCTTGCGCACAGCAAAATGATTGGTGCGTTCGATGTTGCGGATAATATTATCCAGATAGCTGCTGAAGAAAATTTCCTTATTGATGATATTGCGGCGGCTGAAATAGTAAATCACGCCAAAGATAAACAGCGCAGGCAGTATCAGCTTCGGCTGCAAATAGCAGACAATGACCGAAAGCAGCACGATTATCAGCAGATAGATATTGGTATCCACCTTGGAGTTTATATTTCGGTTGAATCTATTGAACATAGCTTTCACCTCACACGCAGCGGCACCTGAGCAGGCTTATTTTCTCAAACGCTGCGGTCTAATCTTTCTAAAATCAAAAACAATATCAAAGGCCCCGACATAAACCATAATCTGCGAGAAAATCGGTACGGCGAAAAGCAGAATCAGGCCGATGTTTGCCCACCAGCGCGGCTTCTTATGCGTATCGACAAACCAGTACAGCAGCACGATGCCCTGCATAACCAGCACAAAGCTGCACACCGTCTGCACGTTGACAGAAAGCGTATACATCCATGTGTTAATCTGCTGCGTCTGATAAAAATAGGTCACAGCCAAAAGCGAAGCGGCGTAAGGCCACAGCACCCAGCCCGGCACCTGCAGCATCGTGAAGGCGGGGAAATCCTCGAAGCTTTCGCCCAGCTTCGTAAGAATCTTCTTCGCGCAGATGTAGTTGACGAAGGCCATCAGCGGCGCGCACATCAGGAAGGCGCCCGGCATGATAATGCGCATCATGCGCAGCATCTCGGCATAGCCGTCGATAATCTTCTTAATCTCGTCCTCACCCATGCCATGCTCGCGGTAATACACTGCCAGCTGCTCAAGGCTCTGGTGGAAGGACGAAAACATCATCTCAATCGGGTCAATGCCCAGCACCAAAAAGCTCAGCACGATGTTGAGAACAAGCGCAACAACAGCACCAATGCTGCCGTACAGCATCAGCTTCATCGGCGGCAGATGGCGGCGCATGCACTCGCCCAGAATCAGGCCTAAAAGGCCGAAGATGGCGGCGAGGAAGAAGGCGTTAATCGGACTGATAATCATCGCCACGATAATCGTTGCCACCAAGAGCGTCATCACGCTCCACTTCAAGCCGTGGCGGCAGCCGCAGATAACAATCGGCAGCGGCCAGACGAAATTTACAAAAGCGCCCAGCACGGGCACATACATACTAATCAACGCCATAACGATAGCAATAGCGGCGAGAATGCCAGCCTCTACCATGGCGGACGTTTTACGAATCACAGGGTAGCCTCCTTTAAAGGTATATTTCTTCAATATATTATTTTACTACATAAAGCCTCTAAAAGCAAAAAATTTACGCAAGCAAAAAGAGCTGCCGTAAAAAATACAGCAGCTCCAATGCATATTATTTCAGGCACAAGCGCCTCAGTCCTCAACCTTGCCGATATACAGCAGCGTCCGCTCCCACTCCGGCTGCAGCGCCGCCAAAAGCGCACGCACCTCCGCCGCCGTAAAGCCATCGCTGCGCAATAGCTTCACGATAGCAGCAAAGCGTCCGCTCAAAGAGTTCAGCCCCAGATTAGCGCACACGCCCTTAAGGTTATGCGCCTTGCGCAATGCCTCCGCCCAGTCACCTGCGGCTACCGCCTGCTCCAGCAGCGCAAAGTCCTGCGTCACCAGCAGCTTGCGCAGAAAGCGCAGGTAAAACGCCTCCTCATCCATAAAGCGCTCCTCAAGGCTTTCAGCAATATCTATATCGAGATAATTTTTTAACTCCTGTAACTGCATTCCTTCGCCCTCCTCTCAATGCGACAAATACTCGCCCATCTTCTGCGCCAGCAGCTTCATCTTCAGCGGCTTAATCATATAGTCGTTCATCCCGGCAGCCATCGCCGCCTCCACAGCGTCCGGCTCATCGTTGCCCGTCAGCGCCAAAATCGGCACGCTCTGCGCATCGGCGCGCTCCAGACGGCGAATCGCTTGCGCTGCCTCGCAGCCGTTCAGCTCCGGCATCTGCATATCCATGAGCACCATGCTGATACTGCCCGGCTCGGACTGCTTGAACAGCTCGACAGCAGCGCGGCCGTCGGCGGCAGGCAGAACCTCCAGCCCGTTCATCGTCAGCAGCTCGCTGATAATCTCCATATTAATATCGTTATCCTCGGCCACCAGCACCCTGCAGCCTGCAAAGTCCTTGAGCTTCGGCTGCACAGCAGTCTTCTGCTCTCCGGCGTTCTTCGCCACATTAAACGGCAGCGAGATAATCACGCAGGTGCCCTCGTCCACGCGGCTCGTGATATGAATCGTGCCCTCCAGACGCTCCACAAGGCTCTTGACAATCGTCATGCCTAGGCCTGTGCCCACAACCTTCGGCACACCAAAGCGGCTGTCGCGTTCAAACGGCTTGAAGATTTTCTCAAGGAACTTCTCCGACATACCGCAGCCGGTATCCTTCACGATGAACGTATACTGCGGACGGCGGCGGCCATCGCCCAGCTCCTTGCGCACAAGGAAGCTGATGCGCCCCTGCGCCTGCGTATACTTCACAGCGTTCGAGAGAATATTATTCAATATCTGCTGCAGGCCCTGCAAATCGCCGCTCACCAGCTCGTTCTCATCAAGCAGAAGCTGCTGCTCAAAATACTTTTGCTCCAGCTCGGCCTGCGCCGCGAACACATCGCCGATATCGCCCGCCACCTTCGCCAGCGAGAAGGTCTCCTGCACATGCTCCACCTTGGCGTTGTCAAGGCGTGCCATATCCAGAATATCGTTAATCAAGGTCAGCAGCTGCTCGCCGGAGGAACGGATTTTCTTGATATAATCGCACACCATGCCGCAGTCATCCTTGTGCATCTCTGCCAGCTCGGCCATACCGATAATGCCATTCAGCGGCGCACGCATATCATGCGACATTGCGGAGAAGAACATGTTGCGTGACTTCACGTTCTCACGTGCCACACGCAGCGCATGCTCCGTCACCTGCATATGCTCCAGCTCCTTCTGCTTTTCCTCATCAACCTCGCGGTAGAAGAAAATCGCCTCGTCCGGCTTCAGCAGCTCGTCGCGCATCAAGCGCACATTAACCCATTTATACTCCTTGCCCAAGCGTTGGCGGAACTCGCCGCCGAAGTCGTTGATATTGCGCTCCACCAGCTCCTTGATATTTGCACGGGCAAAGGTCTCAGCAAACTCCTCCGCCGCCTCCGGCTCTACATAACCCACAAGCT
The DNA here is from genome assembly GCA_900551335.1 of uncultured Phascolarctobacterium sp. Classification (GTDB taxonomy): domain Bacteria; phylum Bacillota; class Negativicutes; order Acidaminococcales; family Acidaminococcaceae; genus Phascolarctobacterium_A. Next base: position 13,026 of record URVO01000001.1, on the reverse strand, counting down.
GCTGCAAAAGCTCATCATAATTACCCTCTGCACCCGGGTCGAAGCCGATATTCTCAGCCTTCACCATATAATACCTGTTGGTCACATAATTCACGCGGAAAACAGCGAGGAAGGAGCGGCTCATGACACGCGTAACCTCGACAAACTCCTCCACCTGCTTGTTCAGCGAGCGCTCACGCAGCGCCAGGCCGCCGACCAGCAGCAGGAATATCGCCAGCGTCAGCGCGAACCAGTACATCAGGCTCTTATAATCACCCAAAAGGTCAGCATAGGGTATCGTCACTATAGAAATCCAGCCAGTATTCGACACCGTATAATAAACGCAGCGCTTCTCGCCATCATAATCGGTGATATACTGCACCTTATCTGAATCGCCGCGGCGGATTTCCTCAAAAATTTTATCTACATAAGGCTGCTGCGCCTCAATCGTCATATCGCGGTCATTAATCGTAAACATGATATTGCCGTTCGGGTCGCAGAGATAATAATAGCTATGCTGCGGCATCTGTTTATCCAGCAGCAGCATGTTCAGCCGTTCAGGATAAACATTCATCGCCAGCACATCAGCAGCACCAAAACGCACCGCCATCGTCAGCACGCGCTCATTGCTCTTGCCATATTGATAAAGATTCGTATAGGCAACCTCATTATTATTCTGCAGCGCCGCCTGATACCAGCGCAGGCTGTTCACATCCACCTTCTGCTCACTGCTGCGTCCGCCCACAAGGCGGCCATTGATAACAGCACACATATCGAAGCGCTCCACCTCGGCATTACGCTGCATATATTCCGTAAAATGACGCAGCGCTGACTCCAGCTCCGCATCGCTCATATCCGGCTTCATCTGCTGCATCCTCGCCATGCTCTGGGCAGCACTGCGCAGCAGCATCTCCTGCCCCTTGAGGCGGGCAGTCTCCTTCACTGCAAAATGCGCAGCCAACTCACGGCCCATAATATGCGAATTTTCTAGTATTTTATCGCGGACTACGTACAGGCTTATCATTGCTACTAGTAAGAAGAAGGCAAAGACCATCATGCTGAACAGCGAGACCTTAAACTTCTTCTGAAAAATCTTTAAGTCCATCCTACCCTCCACCATTCGTCCATATGAAGACAACTGTATCTTCTAAAAAGCCTCACTCATTATTATAGCTCACAATGAAAATCTACACAAGTTAAAATTAAGATAAAATTCTTAACTAAAGTTAAATTAAAAAGACTGCCACAGTCTTCGCCAAGAAAGAGTGCAGCAGTCCTTACATATTTTTACTGATTAAGCCAGCTCCGCCCGCGCATCAATAGCGGCGGTCTCCGCGTCTGTCATATATTCCGGCTTAATATCGCGGCCCATATGGTTGAGCATCTTGCGGTCGCTGCGAATCGTCGCGCAGGCCACAGTCGTCAGCATATTGCCGGTAATCGTAGCTGAAGCGCCAGCCTTGAAGGCGCTCTCGCCATCGTTCGTGAGCAGTGCACGGCCTGCACCAAGGCGGATATTCGCCAGCGGATTGATATAGCGGAAGAAGGCCACAGTGCGCAGGATATCGTCCTCGCTCAAACGCGGCAGATGTGCAAGCGGCGTACCCGGAATCGGCATCAGTGCATTCAGCGGAATGGAGTCAATGCCCAGCTCTGCCAGGCTGATGGCCATGTCCAGACGATCCTCCCAGGTTTCGCCCATGCCGATAATGCCGCCGGAGCAGGCACACATGCCCTCCTCCTTCACCATCTTCAGCGTGTTGATTTTCATGGCATAGGTATGCGTCGTGCAAATATTGGGGAAGTTGCGCTCCGAGGTTTCGATGTTATGATGATAGCTCGTCACGCCAGCCTCATGCAGACGGTGCAGCTGCTCGCGAGATAAAAAGCCCATAGAAGCGCACAGGTCGATTTTAAGCTCGCGATGCATCGTCTCATAAGCGTGAATCGCCTTATCGAACTCCTCGCCCGTCAGTGCCTTGCCAGCCGTAACAATGGAAAAGCGGTGTACGCCCTCCTGCTGATTCAGACGCGCCAGGTCCACAATCTCCTTCTTAGGCAGAAAGCTGTACACCTCGCAGTCAGTATGGTTATGCGCAGACTGGGCGCAGAACTTGCAGTTCTCAGGACAGCGTCCGCTGCGGCCATTGATAATCGAACACAAATCAACGCGCGCACCGCAAAAATGCTCGCGAATCTTGTCTGCACCTTCGCAGAGCGCCTGCAAATCGCAGGTCAAAAACGCCTTGAGGTCATCCTCGCGCGTCAATCTTCTACCGTCAATAATCTCCTGTGCTAATTTCTTCGGGTCCATCATACTTCTCCTCCTGTAATGAATACCTATCTACTAAGTATGTTTATGCTCCAAAAAAGAGGGTTAACGTCAACCTGCTTTGTGTTTACGTTAACCAGTTGTTAACCATGATTATAGCACAGGATAACAAAGAGTGCAAGAGGGGAAGGAGAGTTTATTGCTAAGCGAACCTGAAAAAACTCCCCCAGCGCAAAAAGGCTGCAGTCCCTGCCCTCAGGCATAAGACTGCAGCCCTTAATTTCCACTTATCTTCTCGCGCCCCACTGCCAAATGCGGTACTCCAGCCACGCGCAGAACACGCCGCTAAAGTCCAGCAGTACATCCTTGACCATGCTGCCTCGTCCCGGCGAAAAGCTCTGGATGTATTCATCCACCACCGCCGCCAAGAGACCCAAAAACAGAATATAGCCGGTCGCTGTAAAGTTCTTCACGCCAAACGCGCTGAAGCTGCGGCACAGCAAAAGCCCCAGCAGCGCAAACTCCAGAAAATGCGCCAGCTTGCGGATATGATGCTCCGTATTGCCCACGAGCTGCACATCAAGATGGCTTGCCAGCAGCTGCGCCAGCGCCGTCGCCCAGCCGCTGAGCTGTGAGGACTGACGCAGCGGCAACGACGAATTGTAATAAATCACTGCCAGCAGCAGGCACGCAAGAAAAAACCATAAATATTTCATAAATATCTACCACGCAATAGCTGATATTATGCAAGCATTTTACAGATGACGCGTCAGGCACTCCATAAGCATCATGTTGCTAACTACGCCGATACCGCCTGGAACAGGCGTAAAGGCGCTGGCCTTGGCTTCTACTGCCGGGTCAACGTCGCCCACGAGCTTGCCGTCCACAGCGTTGATGCCCACGTCAACAATTACCACGCCCTCCTTGACCATCTCCGGCTTAACGAAGCAGGGCTTGCCCAGCGCCGCCACGATGATATCTGCATCCTGTAAAATCTCCGGCAGATTCTTGGTGCGCGAATGGCAGATGGTCGGGGTAGCGTTCTTTTGCAGCAGCAGTACGCTGACAGGCTTGCCGACAACGTTACTGCGGCCAATAACGGCTACTCGTTTGCCCTCCAGCTCAATGCCGTAATGCTCCAGCGTCGCCATGCAGGCACGCGGAGTGCAGGCAGCAAAGCGGCTGCGGCCCATGAAGACATCACCGATGTTCTGCGGATTCAGGCAGTCCACATCCTTGTTGGGAGAGATGGCTGCCCCCACATTGTCACCGTTGATGTGCTTCGGCATCGGCATCATCGGCATAATGCCGCTGACATAACGATTACGGTTCAGTTTTTTGATAGTGCTGATGACCTCAGCCTCCGGCGTTTCGGCAGGCATAAGTATAACCTTTGCTGCACCGCCCAGGCTTTCAATCAGCTTGACCAGTCTGTCCTTATATACATGCGATGCCGGATCATCTCCGACAACTATGATAGCTAATGTTACAAGAAGGCCTCGTTCCTTTGCTTCTGTAATTTTTTTGGAAATAGCCTCACGGTAGGCATCAGCGACAGGCTTACCCCTCATGATAATTGTGTCCATTGAATTCACCTCATAAAACAAAATACTTATAAATTCTCCAAAGGCACGTCATGCGCCTCTTTGGGCTTTAGAACAGGCCGCTGATAACGCCATCATCAGATACGTCAATCTTTTCAGCAGCAGGAACCTTCGGCAGGCCGGGCATCGTCATAACGTCGCCGGTCAGCACAACGATGAAGCCTGCACCTGCGGAGATGCGGCAGTTTCTGATGGTAATCTTGAAGCCGGAGGGACGGCCCAAAAGTGCCGGGTCATCGGAGAAGGAATATTGGGTTTTTGCCATGCAGACAGGCAGCTTGCCATAGCCCAGGTCTTCAAACTCCTTCAGCGCTTTGTCTGCTTCCTTCGTATAGTTTACGCCGTCTGCGCCGTAGATTTCTTTAGCGATGGTTTCAATCTTCGCCTTGAGCGGCATATCCAGCTCATAGAGAGGCTTGAAGTCGCTCTTGCCGCTGTCAGCCAGTGCAATAACCTCTTTCGCCAGCTCGACGCCGCCTTCGCCGCCACGGGCAAAAACATCGGAGAGAGCAACGTTGACGCCGTGCTTAGCACAGTGTACGCGTACAGCCTCCAGCTCCTCTTCTGTATCCTGAGCGAAGATATTGATAGCAACAACAACAGGCACGCCGAATTTCTTCACGTTCTCGATATGCTTCTCCAGATTTACAAGGCCCTTCTTGACTGCCTCCACGTTCGGCGTGGTCAGCTCAGTTTTCGGCACACCGCCATGCATTTTCAGCGCACGCACGGTAGCTACGATAACTGCGGCATCAGGCTTGAGGCCTGCATAACGGCATTTGATATCGAAGAATTTTTCTGCGCCGAGGTCAGCACCGAAGCCTGCCTCGGTAATTGTATAATCAGCAACGCGCATAGCAGTTCTGGTTGCCATTACGCTGTTGCAGCCATGAGCGATGTTAGCGAACGGTCCGCCATGGATAATAGCCGGAACATTCTCCAGCGTCTGTACCAGGTTCGGCTTGATAGCGTCCTTCAGGAGAGCTGCCATAGCGCCGTGTGCCTTAATCTGGCCTGCGGTAACAGGCTTGCCGCTGTAATCATAGGCAACGATGATTTTAGCCAGACGCTCCTTGAGGTCATGCAGGTTGCTTGCCAGACAGAGAATCGCCATAACCTCGGAAGCAACGGTGATGTCGAAGCCATCCTGACGCGGTACGCCATGAGCCTTGCCGCCCAGACCGACAACGATGTTGCGCAGCTCGCGGTCGTTCATATCGACAACGCGTTTCCAAACGATGCGGCGCGGGTCAATGTTGAGCACGTTACCCTGCTGGATGTGGTTGTCGAGCATTGCGGAAAGCAGCATATGCGCAGAGGTAATCGCATGGAAGTCACCGGTAAAGTGCAAGTTGATGTCCTCCATCGGCACAACCTGAGAATAGCCGCCGCCGGCAGCGCCGCCCTTGATGCCCATGCAGGGGCCGAGGGAAGGCTCACGCAGTGCCACGATAACACGCTTGCCAAGCTTATGCATGCCCTGTGCCAGACCAACGGTCGTGGTGGACTTGCCTTCACCGGCAGGAGTCAGAGTAATCGCGGTTACAAGAATCAGCTTGCCCGGCTGCTTCTCCTCTACACGACGGATAAGGTCATAGGAAAGCTTGGCCTTGTACTTGCCGTATAATTCAATGTCGTCCTCGCCGATGCCCAGCTTTGCAGCTACATCGGTGATTTTTTGCATTTTGGCTTGTTGAGCAATTTCAATATCAGATAACATAATTCATCCTCCTCGTATAGCAAATCGTTTAAGCTATCTAGTCTTATTCTCCCTCGGATGTACTTTCTCCTGCCTATATAGCAAGTATACAAAATAAAATTCTACCGGAACCAAACCTCGACGGTGCTTCCGACCTCCACCTCGCTATCCTTGGCAGGGCGCTGCTGAAAGGCCGTGCCGCTGCCGTAGGGCTTGAGCCGCAGCTTGCCCTTTTGCAGAAGCTCCGCTGTAGCGCGCATATCAATGCCCTTGAAGTCGGGCAGCTTGATTTTGCCGTTCGGCAGCACCTGCAGCACCGGCGGCGCAGCCTGCGGCTGCTTGCCCTTGCTGCCTACGGCGTTCATCTCCTCGAAGGAGGGCAATCCCTCTCTCGACGAAGGCTGAATGCCCTTGGCTACCAGAATCTGCTGCAGCGTATCACGGAAAATCGGCGCGCTGACCTGCGAGCCATAGAACGCGCCTCGCGGCGTGTCGAGCATAACCAGCATCGCATAGCGCGGCTTATCTGCCGGCACAAAGCCGACGAAGGAGGCGATATACTGGCCGACGGCATAGCCGCCGCCCTCCGCAATCTTTTCTGCCGTGCCTGTCTTGCCTGCGATGCGGTAGCCCTTAATCGCTGCGGTCTTGCCGCCGCCCTCGCTGACTACCTTCTCCATCATCTCGCGCATCTGGCGTGCCACCTCAGGCGTCATAACGTTGCGCACAACGTGCTTCTTGCCCTCCTTCAGCACCTTGCCGTCCGCGGAAACAATCTTCTTGACGATATAGGGCTGCAAAAGCTCGCCGCCGTTGGCAATCGCACAGATAGCACGCAGCACCTGAATCGGCGTTACGGAAATGCCCTGACCTATCGCCATTGTCGCAATATCCGGCTCATACATATTCTTCGGATTGTAGAGAATGCCGCTCTCCTCACCCGGCAGGTCGATGCCTGTCGGCTCGCCGAAGCCAAACTTTTTCGCATAGCTCGTCATGCGTTCAGCGCCCAGCTGCATGCCCAGCTGCACCATACCGGTGTTGATAGAGAACTTGATAACAGTAGAAAATGGCACTACGCCCATGCCCTCGCTGTTCCAGTTATGGATAACCCGGTCAGCAATCCTGATGCTGCCCGAATCCTGAAACGGCGTGTTTGGCGTAATGATGCCCTCCGTCAGGCCCATGCAGCCGACAAGCGGCTTGAAGACAGAGCCAGGCTCGTAGGTAAAGCCGACAGCTCTGTTGCTGAAGCTGTCATAGCTGTATTTATAATAAGCATTCGGATCAAACGTCGGGCGGCTCGCCATACCAAGAATCTCGCCCGTGTAGGGATCCATGATGATGGCCGTCGCCGCCTTCGCCTTCGTGCGCGCCATGGCATCGTCCATAGCGTCCTCCAGCACGTACTGCATCTTGCTGTCCAGCGTCAGATAAACCGTCGACAGCTTTTCCTTATCAGGCTTTTCCTGCTTATCCTCGCCAAGAATCTGCTTGCCTGCAACGTCGACGAGTACCGAATACGGCGTCTGCTTGCTTTTCAGCTCCTTGTCATACATATATTCAATACCGCTCAGGCCCTTGTCGTCGTCGCCGACATAGCCAAGTATCTGAGCGGCAGCACGCTTCTTCGTATAATAGCGCTTGCTTTCGTCCTCAAATGACAGGCCCGGCAGATTATATTCCTTGATAGCCTTTTTGACCAGCTCCATATCGTGCGGCTCCATCGTGCGCTGCAAGCGCAGATAGCGGCGCCCAGGCTCACAGAAATCCTTATACAGCTCGTCAGCATTCTGCTTGAGAATCGGTGCCAGCTGGTCGGCAGCTATGCGTCTGGCATCACGCTGACCTAGCTTTTTCTTCATCGCCTCCGAGTCCTCCATCTTCTCCGGGTCGGCAATGAGCGCACCTGTCATAATGCTGACCGCCAGCTCCTCGCCGTTGCGGTCGACAATGCGTCCGCGCGGACTATGCAGGATACGGTCACGCTGCATCTGCCCATAGGCCTCCTGCTCATAGGCAGTGCCGCGGACAAGCTGGACATAGACCAGCCTGATAAGAACAGGCAGCGCAATAAACACTACTACCAGTCCCATAACCCACAGAAAACGCTGCTTGAGCGTAGACATTTTCAGAAGCTTCTTCATCTGCCATACCCCCTGCCGCGTACTACACGCAAATCCTCACGTCTGGTGTCCGGCGACTGCGCCGCCAGCTCCGCCTCGCGCTCCTCCTCATCATAAACCGAAAGAATCAGGCCGACGCAGACCATATTCACCAGCATGAACGTACCGCCGTAGCTGATAAAGGCCAGCGGCACGCCAATAATCGGCATGTTGCCGCAGACCATCGCCATATTCACAAAGGACTGGCCGATAACGAGAAACGTAACACCGGCGCTCACGAGAAAGGCTCGCAAATCCTTCGCATTCAGCGTAATCGCCACAAACGCCCACGCCAAAAGCATAAAAATCAGTATCAGCAGCGCTGCTCCCAACAGGCCGTTCTCATGACAGAAGAAGGCAAAGGCAAAGTCAGTATGTGCCTCCGGCAGATGGAAATACTTGCTTGCCGCATAATCCCAATTGCTGCCCCAGAAGCCGCCGCTGCCAATCGCCAGCTGTGACTGCACACCCTGATAGCCTGCACCGCCGGCATCCAGCCACGGATCAAGCCAATACTTTAAACGCTGCAAACGATAAGGCGCTGCCAGCGCCAGGCACGCAGCCAAGCCAGCCACCGAGCCCAGCAGCAGCACCAGCTGCTTACGCGGCAGGCCGGCCATAATCACCATCAGAAACGTCAGGCCGAAGATAATCGACGCTGTACCCATATCAGGCTGCTTGAGCACCAGTCCGCTGAACAGCAGCGTCGTGCCAATCAGCTTCCAAAACTCGACATTGTGCGTAAAAAATGACACCACCTGCTGCTGGCGGCGCATCCTGTCGAGCACATAGGCAGCCAGCAGAATAACCTCTATCTTCGCAAATTCCGATGGCTGCAGCGACATAAACGGCAGCGGAATCCAGCGCACAGCGCCGTTAATCGCCCATCCCGGATCATGGCGCTTAAAAAACAGCAGCACCAGCATAAGCAAAATGCCTAGCAGTGACAATTCACGTATCCAGCCATTGTTGATGATTCTTTTGTAGCCCATGGCGTAGGCCAAAGCGCCAAAAAACATCGACACAACGACATTTAGCCAATACTTCTTGAAATATTCCAGAGGGTCTGTACAATCAATATAGGTAGCACTAAAAACATTTATCGAACCAATAATAAGCAGTACAACCACCAGCATGATGATGGCCTGCTTCGGACTATCCCAGATAAGAAAACGTTTCTTCATGACAACATCCTAAAAAACTTAAAAAACAACCTCGCAGAAATTAATCGGTGTGCCCAGCGCACTGAATTTCTGCTCATATTCTGTCTGCACCGGATTATCATATTCAGAATGGTGCAGGTCGTAGCTCAAAGCAATGATGTTCAGGCCGAACTCCTTGAACTCCTCGACAGAGAAATCGAAGAGCGCACGGTTATCAGTCTTGAAGCGCAGGTGTCCGCCCTCGCCCAAAAGCTCCTTATATTTCGCGAGGAAGCCGCGGTGCGTCAGACGGCGCTTTGCATGGCGTGCCTTCGGCCACGGGTCGCTGAAGTTCAGATACAGCTCCTTGATTTCGCCCGGCTCAAACCAATCGAGCAGATTCTCAGCGTTGGCGCAAATGATGCGCACGTTGTCCAGCTTTTTGTCCTTCGCTGCCTTCGCCGGATAGTAGGCGATATCGTGCTGCGTTTCGATGCCGATGAACGCCTTATCAGGATTCAGCTCCGCCATACCGATGGTGAAGCGTCCCTTGCCGCAGCCAATCTCCAGACACAGCTTTTTGCCGGGAAACAGCTCCTGCCAATGGCCTTTAAATTTTTCAATATCATGCATGAAGACATACTCGTCCATAACGTCCTTCATAGCTTCTTCAATCCAAGGTTTTTTTCTTAAGCGCATAATATACCTCACTAAAATTATATTTTGTCATTTTATATTATACATCGAAACGCCATGGATATAAAGAAGCTTTTTTACAGATAAGCAGCAAGGCTGCACTCTTGTAGTTGGAAAAGCAGTGTGCTATAATTAATATATAACGCTTTTGTGCAAGACACAGCAGCGTTTTTTATTTTTCAAAGGAAGTAACTATCATGAAAAAGCAATATTTATTCCCCCGCTGCCTAATGTTTCTCTTCGGTATTTTTGCGATGACCATCGGCATTGCGCTCTCCTGTAAGGCAGACCTAGGCACCTCGCCCATCTCCAGCGTGCCTTGGGTTATGAGCATGTTCATGCCGTGGAGCATCGGTGAGCTAACCATTGTGCTCAATCTGCTGTTCATCTTCGCCCAGCCTGTGCTACTGCGCAAAATTTATTGGCGTGAGCTTATCGGTCAGCTGGTGACGCTGATTTTCTTCGGCAACGGCATTGATTTTGCCATGAGCCTGTTAAGCTGGGTTGAGCCGCAAACGCTGTACTGGAAGTGGTTCGACTGCCTGCTCAGCACTATCATTCTCGCCTTTGGCGTTTTTCTCTGCATCCGTGCCAAAATATTTGTTGCTGCCGGTGAGGGAGTCGTCCTCGTCATTTCCTTCGTCAGCAAGATAAAGTTCAGCATCATCAAGAATTGCTTTGACTGCTCACTCGTAGCGATAAGCCTGCTGCTTTCGTTCATGCAGTTTCAGGAAATGCGCGGCGTCGGCGTAGGCACCATTGCTGCTGCCCTGCTCGTCGGCCGCTGGGTACAGCTCTACAGCAATCATTTGCACTGCTTCGATAAATGGCGCGTTGCCGACTAAGCCTGTCGCAGCCGAAATTTCGTAGCCAAAGTCCCTGTTTATACTAGTATCTGCTTACAAATATGTGATATAATGGGAATAGTATCCTAGCGAGCGGCTACGTTATTTTTTATTTTTGAAGGCAGGTTGATGTTGATGTCGAAGGCGCAGCAGAAAAGTGGACAGAGCAGGCTGAGCGCAGCCCCCTTAGTCGGGCGCTTCGCGCCCACGCCCAGCGGCTTCCTGCATCTGGGCAACGTCTTCTGCAGCCTGCTGGCATGGCTCTACGCCAAAAAGAGCGGCGGCAAAATCGTCCTGCGCATCGAAGACCTCGACCCCCAGCGCTGCAGCCTCGCCAAGGCCGACGCCTTGGCGCGTGAGCTGGAATGGCTGGGACTGACGTGGGACGAGGGTGCGTACGTCAGCACGAACAGCGACGCCTATTTTCAAAGCAGACGCAGCGATATTTATGCGCACTACTTCGACAAGCTCCGGCAGGCAGACCTCGTCTACCCCTGCTTCTGCAGCCGCGGCGAGCTGCATGCCGCCAAAGCGCCGCACACCAGCGACGGTCGCATCATCTACGCAGGCACCTGCAGCCGGCTCACAGAGGCCGAGCGTGCGGCCAAGGAAAAGCTCCGCCGCCCGGCATGGCGCGTGCGCGTGACGGATGAGCCTATCTGCTTCCACGATGCGCATTACGGAGCGCAGAGCCTGCGCCTGACCGAGGAATGCGGCGACTTCATCCTGCGGCGCAGCGACGGCGTCTATGCCTACCAGCTCGCCGTAGTCATCGACGATGCCCTCATGGGAGTCACGCAGGTGGTGCGTGGCTGCGACCTTTTGAGCTCCACGCCGATGCAGCTTTATCTTTATAAGCTGCTTGGCTTCACGCCGCCGAGCTTCTGCCACATCCCGCTTTTGACCGACGCGGACGGACGCAGGCTGGCTAAGCGTGACGGCGACCTGGAAATCAGCCTGCTGCGCAAGGCGTACGGCGCACCGGAGCCTATCATCGGCCTGCTCGCCTACTTTGCAGGCCAGCTAGAGCGGCCTGAGCCTCTCAGTGCAGCCGAGCTGCTGCCGCTCTTCGACGCAGCGAAAATCCCCACGCAAAACATCGTCGTCCCGCGTGAGCTAATTCATCAATAAACCTAGGAGGAACCCATACATGAAAAAATACCTTATGAAAATCAAAGTAAATATGATTGTTGTCATCCTGCTGAGCTTAGTGGCAGGCATGGCCGGCAATTATTTCTTCAACAACCGCTGGCTCGGCATGATTCTCGCTCTGCCGCTGTGCGCCCTGTACATCTATCAGGTATATCAGGTGCAGGCAGACTATCGTGAGCAGCACACCAGAAAGAAGCATACCAATAAATACAGATAATGTTATCTGACAGCATTTTGCTGTTTGCATAAAGCACCCAAATTTAACGTAAAAAGCAGGTTACCGGCCGCAAGGTCGTAGCCTGTTTTTTATTTGCACAAAAAACATACTTGCCGTCTGCTATTTGTTGTATAATAAAAAAAGGAGGATATCACCATGCATTTAGATAACATCGCTCTTGTTCTCGAAGGCGGCGGTATGCGCGGTATGTTTTCGGCAGGCGTGTTCGAGGCCTTTTTGGCACGCGAGCTCACCTTCCCCTACATCACTGCTGTTTCTGCCGGTGCCTGCAACATTTTATCATATATGTCCCACCAGCCCTTGCGCACGCGCCAGATAATTGAGCACTATGTCACCGACAAGCGCTACTTCAGCCTGCATAACTGGGTTAAAAAGGGCAGCATCTTCGGCTTCGACTTCATCTTTGAAGACCTGCCCAAGCAGCTGCTGCCCTTCGATTATGCTGCCTACAGAAATTATCCCGGCGTCCTGCAGGTCGGCACTACGGATATTGAAAGCGGCCAGCCTATCTGGTTCGACCAAGAGGGCATCGGCCAGAAATTTATTCCTGTGCGCGCCTCGTCGTCCATGCCCTTTCTTGCGCCCGTCGTGCGCTTTCACGGCCATTCGCTGCTCGACGGCGCCCTCGTTTCGCCCATTCCCTACGAGCGTGCGCTTGCCGCAGGCTATGACAAGCTCGTCGTCGTGCTCACGCGCAACGCCGGCTATCACAAGAAGCAGCGCGTGCCAAGGCTGCTGCTCAAAACGTTCTATAAAAAGTACCCCAAGCTTTGGGATATTATGCAGGAGCGGCCTGCGCTCTACAATCACCAGCTCGCAGAGGTCGAAAGGCTGGAGCAGGAGGGCAAGGCTGTCATCATCCGTCCGCAGATACCGCTGGAAATCGACAAGCTCGACATCAAGCCAGACAAGCTGCTCGCCCTGCACGACCACGGCATCGGCTGCGGTCTGGCGGCGCTCGACGCGATTTTTAAGCTCGCCCAAAAAGAGGAAATTCCATGCTAACATACAGCTTTGCAAATCTAAACGGCGCGAGCATGTACACACATCTCTACAGCTGCATCAAGGCCGACATCACCAGCGGCGTGCTGCACGCAGGTGACAAGCTGCCCTCCAAGCGCATGCTCGCCAAAAACCTCGGCATCAGCATCATCACCATCGAGAACGCCTACGCCCAGCTGCTCGTCGAGGGCTACATCTACTCCGAGCCTAAGCGCGGCTACTATGTCGCCCG